>DASSGT010000574.1:0-3400 GCA_035693345.1 Puia sp.
TGGCAGTTGCAGCCGGACATTTTTTATCGTGTATCCAAACTATTTCAATTTGGCCTGGGTTACCGGATTATTTCTATGGATTATAATAATGACAGTGGTGGCGGTGACCGGTTTATATATGATATGGATGAATATGGACCACAGATCAGAATCGGTTTAAATTTTTAAATTATAACTTAAACGAACTACTTACTTTTTCCTTTACTTACCAACATTGACATATAAAAATCACCTACAAAGCCTTTTTAGAAAACATAAAAAATTAACCATTTGGTTTACAGGATCTCTGATTTTATTACTGACTCATTTATCAGGTTTCGGGCAGGAGAGAAAACCGCTCCCGGATTCTCTGGACCTCAATAAACAGGTCGATATATTTGATGTTATCCGGAAGTGGACGGGAAAGGCCCCCAAACCGCAGAGTGCCCTTCCGGAAAAAGGTGTCAAGAATCTCTCTTTATTACCCATTCTCGGATACACTCCCGCGAATGGATTTGTAATCGGTGGTGCGATCAGTGTAACCGAATTTTTGGGTGAACCCGCCAATACCAATTTGTCATCCACATTAATCAATGTGTCTCTGACAACCAAAAGTCAGCTTCTTTTAAATTTAAAGTTTGACGTGTATTTGCCCGGAAATAAATGGTACATATCAGGTGATAACCGTTTATTATTTTTTAACCAGGATACTTATGGTTTAGGTATTTATGGCCTGAAAAATCAGACGTATGTACTCGGTTTTAATGGCGGACAACAAATCACTGATTCTGCACAACCGATGAAGTTTAATTACGTACGGTTATACGAGACTGTTTTAAGGCAGTTTGCAAAACACTGGTATGCCGGGGTGGGCATTATGATCGATGACAATTTTAAAATCAACGATCAGTCACTCAGACTGGATTCACCCGTCCATCTGACATCACACTACAACTATTCGAAGGCATATGGATTTGATACGGCACATTATTCAGCTAATGGATTGTCCGTTCACCTGATGCATGACAGCCGGGATAATCCAATTGAACCTTTTAAAGGGAATTACATTAATCTGGCATTCCGGTCAAACACTGTTGCTTTTGGAAGTACGCAGGCCAGTACTATGTTATATTATGAATACAGAACCTATTTTGGAATAAAAAAATCTGTTCCCCGGGACGTACTTGCATTCTGGTTTTGGGGCGTGTCCGTTACTTCGGGCAAGATGCCATACCTGGAACTGCCGGCGATTACATGGGATACCTATAACCGTTCAGGCAGAGGGTATATTCAGGGTAGATTTCGTGGCAACAATATGGTATACGGAGAAACAGAATATCGTTTCCGGCTTTCAAAAAATAATCTGCTGGGGGGTGTTGTTTTTCTGAACGCAACAACAGCCAGTAACCCCTTAACACATCAGCAGGTTTTTGATTCGATTGCACCGGGTTATGGATTTGGCCTTCGGATCCTGATGAATAAAAATGACAGAACCAATATTTGTGTCGATTACGGACGGGGTGATGGTTTTGCCGGCATCTACTTCAATATCAGGGAAGCGTTTTAGGCTTAAAGCTTAAGGCGTAAGGCGTAAAGCTTAAGGCGTAAGGCGTAAGGCTTTTCTGGTATTCATGTTCTCTATTTTTTTAATTTTCCGAATATTTTCACGGAGGCAGTCAATTATAATTTGAAATGTGCAATTAAATATTTCATTTAATGGGAAAACATTTTCTGGTTCTATTCATCTTATTCAACGTGTTCGGCAATATCGGGAGAACTCAACCACTCAAACCAGGATTTGATAAGTCGGAATGTTTAACGATGCTTGAAATTGGCGCCCGTTTTGGAGACACTGCTTATGCAGCCAAATTTCCGGAACCTGCGGGATATAAGATGATTTACAAATCACCTGTCATGGGTATGGAAAATCTGTGGGAGTTATGGGTGAACGATAGCGGCATTGCAGTCATTAGTCTTCGCGGCACAACGGCGGCCGCCACCAGCTGGCTCGAAAACTTTTATTCAGCCATGGTTCCGGCTACCGGTGAACTTCATGTGTCGGATTCTTTCAATTTTAAATATGAACTGGCCTCCAATTCCAGGGCGGCGGTACATATTGGCTGGCTGATCGGCACCGCCTTTCTTTCAAAAGATATTCTTCCCAGAATAGATTCCCTGTATAACAGGGGTGTGAAGAATTTTTATATAACCGGCCATAGTCAGGGAGGTGCACTTACATTTCTGATGACATCTTATTTATACAACCTGCAAAAAAAGAAGATGATACCCTCTGATATTCGTTTTAAGACATATAGCACGGCAGCACCTAAAGTTGGAAATCTTTATTATGCGTATGATTATGAGGCAATGACTCAGTTCGGATGGGCCTATAATGTCGTTAACTCGGCAGACTGGGTTCCCGAAGGCATGTTTTCTATTCAAACGCCGGACGATTTTAATAATACCAATCCATTTACAAACGCCAAAGAACTGATCGGCAAACTTCCTTTCCCGAAAAATCTTGTGCTGAAATATATTTATAGCCGTATGGACGGACCAGTCAGAAAAGCTGAATATCGTTTTCAGGATTGCCTCGGAAATGGTCTTGAAACCTATGTAAAGAAAGCAGTTCCGGGATTTCAACCGCCGGCGTCATATTATAACAGTATGGATTATGTTCGCGTAGGCAATATCATCGTACTGCTTGCCGACACCGATTATTACAAAATTTTTCCAGACAATCCGAACACGATTTTTGTGCATCACTTTCACGATGCATATTATTACCTCGCAAAGAGGTTGCCGGACAACAATGTGTCGGTAACGCCTTAAGTATTACCATTTAAGTCTTTTTTTTGTTAAACGCATAAGTTACTTCCAGAGAGATGTAAAATGTATTGGGGAGTTTTTCTTTGTATGTATAGGACTTTGACAGGTTATCTACTTTTATAGTTGCTTTGATATCGGCCGGGTTTACCGGTAACGCTTCTGTGGGTGTGAAATTGAATGTCAAGTTACCTGCGGTATAACTGACCGGTGCGCTGAATTCATAATCCAAAATCTGAAACTTATCAGCATTCAGCACTTCTCCAGTTACTGAAACATTTGCAGGCAGCGGTGGTTTGCCATCATTTCTCGGTATGCTGAAACGCCTGTTCTGATAATATGAGTTATAAGAATTTTGGGTTGCGGCATTCATTGTAGTTGTGGGTGTGATGCTTAAATTTCCAATGTCAAACTCGTGTTGTAAGGCAAAACTAGCCTGATAGTCTGGCAGATGATTACCGACAGTCCAGGTCAGATCCAGACTGGGTTGAATAAAACTAAAACTATAACTGTTGTTATATGCCAGACTTCCCTTTTGCTCTGCTGTGGTACTTCCGCTGCTTTTGCTGTAAATAAATCCGTTTAATGTCACAGA
>DASSGT010000575.1:0-2740 GCA_035693345.1 Puia sp.
GTGAATTTTGAATGAAAACACCGACAACGTTGTCGTAAATAAACAACTGCTCCGCAGATTTAAAAAAAAGATTTTCACTTTATATTTAGTGTGTCAATGATAAAATAAGTCATTGACCCCAACTGGAGGTTTAAGCAACACTCATGCATAAGCAATATAAAGGCATGTGAGTCTTCCGGGGGTAATTTCTATTACCCCTTTTTTTCTTTAGCGTCTCCTGTACACATCTTTTGCGCGACTCCAACACTTCCCCGCACGAAACACATACTTGATGTATATCAGGCGTCATTTATCAAGTGTCATTTTTACACTTATTCATATTTCAAATCGATTTTCAATGCATTTTTTTAATGTGCTATCGACAACGTTGTAGTAAATAAAGGAAACCCGAAATGAAATTCCGATTGTTTTTTACTTATATATTTATTGGACTCATTGCGATCTATAACCAATCTACAAACGACTGCTATGCCAAAAATGAAAATCAAATCACAGGCATGTTATGTATTCATGGCGTGTATGCTTGTCTTTTTCTCTTCTACGGCGAATGCCCAATCAAAAATCAGCGGAACTGTTACGGATGCTGAATCAAAGCCCCTGCATGGAGCGACTGTTTCAGAAGCCGGATCGAAAAAAGGAACTACTACCGATGAAAACGGTAATTTTTCGATCCTGGCAAACAAGGGTGCAACCCTTCTCGTTTCCATGGTGGGTTACGAACCCGTATCTGTTAAGATCGGTGATCAGGCCTCCATTTCAGTACAGCTGAAAACAGATGTGTCACACTTAAACGAAATTGTAGTGACCGGTTACGGTACCCAACGGCGGGCACTTGTAACGGGTGCCATTGCAAGTGTGGACAGTAAAACGTTAAACGCCCAGCCGGTAATGCTGGTTTCTGAAGCCTTGCAGGGCCGTGTGGCCGGCGTTTCAGTTGTAAATAACGGGAGCCCCGGTACACCTCCGATTGTAACGATCCGCGGTATCAGCTCCATCAGTTATGCATCTGATCCGTTATATGTGATCGATGGATTTCCGCTCACCGATATTACGACGATCGACGTAAGGGACATTGAAACAGTAGACGTATTGAAAGATGCATCCGCTGCCGCCATTTACGGATCAAGGGCCACCAACGGTGTCATTATGATTACTACCAAAAAGGGAAACAGAAGTGGCAAAGTACATGTCACACTGGATTCATATTTCGGTGTGCAGAAAGTGACACAACGTCTCAGCCTGCTGAACACATCACAATTTGAACAATATGCCATCGCATACAGAGGCAGCCAGGTACCCAGACTCCTGCCTCCGCAAATCGATCAGCCGATTTATCAGGGTGCGTCTCAGACCTATGGTGAAACCAATACAGACTGGCAGGACGCCTATTTTAAAAACGGACCAATGACCCAGCAGAATATCGGACTCAGCGGCGGAAATGACAGGTCCCGTTATTATGCGTCATTTGGATATATGGATCAAAAAGGCACCACACCTTCGGTGGGTTACCAGCGGTATAATTTCCGTATCAATTCCGATTATACAATCAGTAAGATATTCACCTTCGGAGAAAATCTTTATTTCTCTTATGGCAATCAGTCATACGACAACAACCAAACTGGTTCCCGATCCAATCTGGTGAATGTAATACGCATGATGCCGCATATTCCTGTATATGATCCGACCACACAGGGCGGTTTCAGAGGAGTGGATGCGACAAAAGATGGCGGGGACCCGACCAATCCGGTTGAGGATGCTACTTTAAAAAATCCGGGCAGCAGGAAGCTGGCTAATTTGTTCGCCACTGCCTACATCGATGTAAATTTTACATCCTACCTGAAATTTCGCTCCACTTTCGGAGTGAACTACGGAAGCGGATTAGATTATCGCTTTTCACCGATCTTCAACGACAGCGGTGCAATTGCAGGATCCAGTGCTACACAGGCAACGATTACGAATAACCGTACAGTAGCTTCCAATCTTTTATTTACTGAACAACTCACTTTCGACAAGACCTTTGGTAAACATCATGTGAATGCTGTGGCTGTATATGAATATCAGGGTCAGCATACACAACAGGAGAATATGAGTGGTAATCAGGCATCGAATAATCTGAAAACATTAAACAATGCCACGAATATTTCTGCCCAGACGCTGGTAGGCGATAATGCACTGATATCGTGGGTCGGTCGTGTGAATTATGACTTCGAAGGCAAATATTTACTGAGTGCCGCGATACGATACGATGGCCTCTCGGTATGGGCGCCGGGTCATAAATATGCCACCTTCCCTTCCGCTTCGGTGGGATGGAGAATTGATCAGGAAGATTTCATGAAAAATTCAACGGTTTTCTCTGAACTGAAATTAAGAGCGGGTTATGGTGTGACAGGTCTGAACGGACTGGTATTAGGCAACACACCCTGGCAGGTGAGTGTTGCAGCCAACAGCGCGCAATATCCGTTTGATAATAATGTAACCGGCGGACCGGCTTCTTCCATACAGGGCCTGGGAAATACAGAGCTGAACTGGGAAAAGACAAACATGTTTAACATCGGACTGGACATGGGATTTCTCAGAAACAAAGTAACTTTTATTGTAGATTACTATGAACGCAAAACCGATAATCTGATTTTGGGAGTGCCATTACCTCCGTCATTTGGATATCTCAATTCTACGGTCAACCAAAACATCGGGGGTATGAAGAATAACGGATTTGAGATGCAGGCCAGTTACAATGAGA
>DASSGT010000576.1:0-2306 GCA_035693345.1 Puia sp.
CATCCAAAACTCCCTTGACCATGTATTTTCTTCCTTCACCACATGCGGGATCTGCCTGTAACGCGAGAAATATAAAAATAGTTCGCCGTCACAAGTATTGAAAAAACTATTACCGGTTACGATCGCAGCATTAATTATTTCAGTTTGTATCAGTGTGTTTGGAGAAATACAATATACCCAGTATGGATCAGGATTCCAGGCTGCAATTCACCTGGCCTTATTTGGAGGAATCTATGCTGTGCTGGCAAATGCGACCTATATTTTCGTTTCCATGAAGGGTAACTTTAAAATGGCGGGTGCTTCGGTTGCCCATGCGGGTTTTGGATTGCTGCTGGTGGGCATCCTGATTTCTTCATCCAAAAAAGAAGTACTCTCACATAATACAACCGGTATCAATATTCCCTTTGATCCGAAAACAAAAGAAGATCCGCTCGAAAACCTGACCCTGGTAAAAAATGTCAAAACGGATATGGGTAAGTATTACGCTACTTATCTTAGTAATGATTCCGTGAACAAAGCGGGAAATATCATTTATTTCAAAGTCAATTTCCAGGATAAAAAAACCGGAGAGTCCTTCGACCTGTGGCCAAACCTGATCAGAAATACCAAAGGCCTTGAAAATTTTTCGAATAACCCGGATAAACAACATTACCTCGACCGCGATATCTTCACTTATATCAGTTTTGCCAATATCCTGGATAAGCAAAGGGATACTTCCGGCTTCAAGACTTTTCCTGTGGCACTGCACGATACTGTTTTTTATTCCAGGGGAATGATGATTCTCGATACCGTTCTAATCAATCCATCCAATGACAAATATCATTTCAGTCCGACGGATACAGCACTCCTTGCGCAAATCCGGGTCATCACAAAGGACAGCCAGCAGTATACCATGTCTCCGTTGTTATACGTAAAAGATAATATGATTTACCGCATCGCAGATACCTTGTATGCGCAGAATCTGGCAGTCAGGCTGGGATCAGTTATGAATAATAAAAAAATAGAACTGCTGACCAAAGAATCCCCCGATCTGGTTCCCTTCGTATCTCTTAAAGTGTATATGTTTCCGCAGATCAACCTGGTATGGATAGGGGTCATCATCATGATGACGGGTTTTGTTATGAGTATCATAAGCCGGCGTAAAAGCCTGATTAGAAAGCAACCAGAAGCACTCTCCTGACAGCTTCCGGTAGCTTGGGCGGTCCCGGATTTTGTACTAACTTTATCTTTTGCATGCCCCTTTTTCGCCTACGATACCTTTGGATTTATATACCGTTTATCCTGTTGATGATGGTGCAATCTGCGTTTGCACAACAGCAACAACCGTCCTCCAAACTTTCCCAGCAACAACAGGATTCAATAAAAAGGACATCTGCCCTGCAACAGTTCAATAACCGGTTCGGTAAAAACGATACCATCTGGAGCCAGGTGATTATTTATGATGGAGATACTATTCCGGCGAAAACGCTGACTGTCGTTTTCGTCGACAAAGCCATGACTCGCGCCATGCACAGGCGCATGGAAGCACTCACGAGATTGCGCAACGCCGTATATGTGACTTATCCTTACGCACGAAAGGCAGGTATGATTTTAAATGACATGAATACCCAGCTGGCTAAGATGAATTCTGAATCACAAAGAAAGGACTATATAAAAGGGAAAGAGAAAGAGCTTAAGAAAGAATTTACGGATCCTCTGGAAAAACTTTCGGTCTATCAGGGTCAGATTCTGATGAAACTTATCAACCGGCAAACCGGTAACAACTGCTATGATATCATTAAAGAATATCGTGGCGGTTTCTCGGCCAGGTTATGGCAAACCGTTGCATTCTTTTTTGGCAGCAGTCTGAAGCAGTCATACGATGCACAGGGAGATGATCATAATATCGAGGTGATTGTGCAGGAGGTTGAGAGGATGTATCGGGGTTGATTTTCACAATGTGTAAAATGTAGAATTGTGGAGAAGGTGCAAAGGTGAGAATGAAATGTAAAATTGAATTTTGAATTTCATTCTAAATTTTTAATTCCACTTCCATACTTCCAGTCTTCCATACTTCCATACTTGTTTCAAAGTGTTTGTATTTTCCCGATAATGCCGGTTGTTGAAAATCCGGGAACAATCGGATTAATCACAACCCGTCCACCCGCAGCCTGAACTTCCTTAGCACCAACAATTTCGTCAATCGTATAGTCTCCACCTTTTACCAATACGTCAGGCCGTACCAGTTCAATCAGATCGAGCGGAGTATCTTCTTCAAATATTACGACGGCATCGACCATCACCAGCGAAGCGAGCATCAACGCGCG
>DASSGT010000577.1:0-3445 GCA_035693345.1 Puia sp.
GTTGAAAAAGCGCAAAGTCTGCATAATATTCATCTTCAGATTGTCAGGGGAAAACGGATTGCGCTGATCGGAGAAAGTGGCAGCGGCAAAAGTACACTGATGGCATTACTCAGGGGATTATATGACGCGCAGCCGGGAGCACAAATACTTGTTGATGGAAAGAATACAGAGCTTGCCAGTATTGCTGAAACGATTACCCTGTTTCCTCAGGAACCGGAAATTTTTGAAAATACTATTGAACATAATATCACGCTGGGACTTCCCTTTGAAGAAAAAGAAATCCTGGACGTTTGTGATACAGCGCATTTTAGCGAGGTATTAAAACAGTTGCCAAAGGGGCTTCAGTCAAATATTATGGAAAAAGGCGTTAATCTATCAGGCGGACAAAAACAGCGGCTGGCCCTGGCCCGTGGCATACTGGCTGCCCAAAGCAGCGATATTATTTTATTGGATGAACCCACGAGTAGCGTGGATCCGAAAACAGAAATACAGATCTATGAAAAACTCTTTGAAGAATGCAAAGACAAAGCGGTCATATCAAGTCTTCACCGTTTATACCTATTAAATTATTTTGATTATGTGTATGTATTGCAGGCGGGCAGAATTGTTGCCGAAGGCAGTTTTGAAGATTTGAAAAAAACAAGTTCTGTTTTCCTTGATTTATGGAGACACCAGGAAGAAAAGCGTAAAGCTTAAAGCGCAAAGCACAAAGCATGAAATATGATAATAAATGTCAACTGGAAGGGTTGAACGTCTGGCACCTAAATTGATTCTATTTCAAAAAAACTACGGATGAAAATTGGAATTATCGGATCCGGAATTGTAGCGCAGGTAATAGGTAAGGCATTTCTTACCGAAGGAAATGAAATCATGATGGGAAGCAGAAATCCTCAGAAAGACAGCATAAAGAAATGGATGTCGGAAAATCCAGGAGCAACAGCAGGCAGCTTTGCCGAAACAGCTTCATTCGGAGAGCTGCTGGTTTTAGCAGTTGCAGGACATGCCGCTATGCAGGCACTCGAAGCGACCGGACTGAAAAACCTGGAGGGTAAGACCATCATTGACATTACCAATCCTTTGTCACACGAACCTCCGGTAAACGGTGTATTGAAACTGAGTACGGCATCGAATACTTCGCTGATGGAAGAATTACAATTATTGGTTCCGAAAGCAAATTTTGTGAAAGCTTTCAATACAGTTGGAAATACACAGATGTACAAACCGTCTTATAAAGAAGGAAAGCCGTCCATGTTTATTTGCGGGAACAACGCGGCCGCCAAAAAACAGGTGACAAAAATTCTGGAAATTTTCGGATGGGAGACGGAGGATATGGGCTCGGTTGAAGCAGCCCGTGCCATTGAACCTCTGTGTGTACTCTGGTGCATTCCCGGATTTCTGAGAAACCAGTGGACACATGCATTTAAATTACTTAAAGCTTAAAGCTCAAAGCGCAAGGCATAGGAGTAGAACAGTATTTATGAGATCGTATAAAATTCCAATGATAAAATTATTTTATGCGTTAAGCTTTACGCATTAAGCTTTAAGCTTTATTCGGACTTAATAAAATCAGCCAATAATTTCATACGGAAATAAAGATTGCTCATCATCAGGGAAATATTATTCCGGACATCTTTTACCGAGCCCTGGTTCATTTTTTTAATATTTCTCAATTCAACTATTTTCTCGTCAATCTTATCAACCAGTTTTTCTGTTGTCCACCCTGCGTATTTTTTGTTTCTTTCATCATAGATCACAGAAGTATGAATGGTGCCTGACTTCAGTTTCTTAAATGAAAAGTTTTCACTGATGGCGGCCTGGATAGCATCGCGGCTTAACAGATCAATCATGGTATCATATGGTGACTGGTTAAAAAACCCATTCTTAAATACATTCAGGTTATCCCGCAATTCAATGATGAGTTGTTTTTTATGTACATCGCTGGTCTTCGATTTTTTGTATAAAAAAGCGAGGAGTTCTTTGAGCGGTGCGATACTGGTATTCAGCCATTCCATCTGATAAATATATAAATTACATTGATTACCCGGCTTTCAAAACCGGCCGGGAGAACATCCAAATTACTAAAATATTTAGTTAGTGAAGGGTTTGAATTTATCTTTTTTTACCATTGTAATTCAATATTTTAGATAGAAATAAAGGAAAATTCATTTGAAGTCTACTTAATCAATAGAGAATGGATATATTTGCATTCTTCGATTTGAATTCTTAATATTTAAACCTTTCAAAAATGAGTTTACGTTTAGGGGATATTGCTCCAAACTTCCAGGCCAGAACATCTGCTGGCGAAATTGACTTTTATGATTATCTCGGTAACTCCTGGGGTATTTTGTTTTCGCATCCTGCAGACTATACTCCGGTCTGTACAACGGAACTTGGAAAAACAGCAGCCCTGAAGGAAGAATTTGCAAAGCGTAATGTAAAAGTGCTGGCACTAAGCGTGGATACGCTGGAACGTCATCATGGATGGATCGATGATATCAACGAGACACAAAAAGTAAATGTCGATTTTCCAATCATTTCTGATGATGACAGAAAAGTTAGTACTTTATATGATTTCATACATCCGAATGCATCTGCAACTGCAACTGTTCGCTCGCTGGTCGTAATTGGCCCGGACAAAGCAGTGAAGCTCATTATCACATATCCGGCTTCCACTGGCAGAAATTTCCAGGAAGTTTTGCGTGTAGTGGATTCCCTTCAGTTAACAGCTAATTTTAGTGTGGCCACCGGAGCAGACTGGAAAGAAGGCGAAGATGTGATTGTTGTTCCCGCAGTTTCCACAGAAGATGCCATTAAGAAATTTCCAAAGGGCGTCAAGGTTGTAAAGCCTTATTTGCGGTATACTCCCCAGCCAAACAAATAGAATCTGAAATGATATTTCATCAGGCACCTCTTAACGGGGTGCTTTTTTATTTGCCTAAACCCTAACTTCAATACGGGAATTAAAACAATTGATATGAATATCCGTCATTGCTTTTTTATTTCTCTGCTTCTCATTTTTTCTTATTCGTTACCAGCGCAGCGAATATTAATTTACTGTGGAAAACTCATCGATACGAGATCGCTTCAGATTCAGAGTGATATGACAATCGTCATTGAAGGGAAAACTATTTCTGATGTCCGGAATGGTTATCTGGTTCCAACGGCGAACGATCAGGTAATTGATTTGAAAAACCGAACCATCATGCCGGGTCTCATCGATTGCCATGTGCATTTGGAAGAACAGACCAGCTCCGATCAGGTAAAGGAATTCAGAGAAAATATTGCGGATATTGCTTTTGAATCGACTGTGTACGCTAAGACAACTTTATTGGCGGGTTTTACAACCGTCAGGGATGTAGGTGGGCTGGGAATAAATATTTCACTTCGTAATGCCATCCGCAAAGGAATTGTAGTTGGTCCCCGGATATATACCGCCGGCAAAATT
>DASSGT010000578.1:0-4673 GCA_035693345.1 Puia sp.
CGCGGAATGAGCACGTAGAAATTGAAATAGACCAGGCAGATATCAAAAGGATAAAACAGCATGATCTGGAAGTAAAAAACTGGGCTTTTAATCTGATAGGTGGTATAGAGAATAAAGTAACAATACCAGGAATAATAACAAACCCAGAAAATGACATGATATAGCCAGCGCTTTTTGAATATAGTATACAACCGGAATGCTTGGATTTCAAAGATAATCATCCGCTGTTCCTGATGGAAGTGACTCCGTGAATAGCGCGATTTGCACGACGAACGGTACTTTCCGGGATTTCGTATATCCTTTTTTGCCGGACTTCAAATTTTTTTTACCTTTTGGTATCTCAAAACTTAAAATAATCAAATATGAAAAAGTTGCTTGTTTTAATTGGTTTTGCTGTATTTGTTACTTCCTGTAATAGCGGCAATTCCCCGATGATGAATAACAGTAGGGACTCAGTAGTTTCTGCCTATGCAGCGAAAGACAGTGTACTCGAAAAAAATAAGGCGACGGCGCTGGCCAGCGTGCAGGCTTTCAGCTCCGGAAAACTCGATGATGCATTTAAAGATGTGACTCCGGATGCAGTGGACTATGGCGACGGAGGCATGAAGCCAGTAAAGGGCCGTGACACCATCATCAATATGGTGAAGGGGTTTTTGGCAGCCTTCCCGGATTACAAGGGGGAAAATTTCATGGTCATCGGAGATGGAGACCATGTGGCCGTTTTTGGTGATTATTCCGGCACTTTTAAAAATCCATTGATGGGTATGAAACCCACCGGCAAATCTTTTAAATACAGGGATGTGGATTTATTTACTTTCAATGATGCCGGCAAGATCACAGAACACCGCAATGTTCAATCCGGCAAAACGATGATGGATATGGTAGGAGCCAAAATGCCAAAATAAAGATCCCTGATTGAATTACATTTTCCCGCCGCCCCGAAAACTTTCATATTCCATTATGAAACTGAATCTTTTTAGCTTTTTCAGGCGTAAGGTATGTGTTGCGGTTCTGAGTTTATGCACCAACCTGAGTATGTCACAAAGCGGAACAACTACAATTACCAAATGGCAATACGGCAAAAATGGCGCAGTATCCATTACTTACGATGATGCTTCCAGAAACCAGTTTACCCGCGCATTGCCGGTCATGGAGCATTTGAAAATACCCGCCACTTTCTTTGTCATCACCGGCCCGATCACCGGCTCCCAATACCATGGTAAATTTGTGGGCAGGCCGGTTGAAGTGATCATTCGGGAATCTGCTACTGTTCCCACGAATGAGCCAAATTTTTTGGAACGATGTTCCGCAGCGGGGTATCTCGGTTATATGGGTACCATTTCATATCATACCCGGGCAGGCGGTTTGTATTCATCAGGCAAAAAACAGCAGGCCTTTCATTTGATGGACATCCTGTATGCCAAAGTGCGTAAGGGTGATTTCAAACCCGGTTACGAACCATGCCAGGAATATAAAGAAGCTGTGGGATCCGGTTGGGATGATTTCAGAAAATACTCGGATGAAGGATATGAAATCGCCAGCCATTCCATTACACACGCCACCATGCCGGGTCTGGATGAAGCCAATATTCAATATGAACTGGAGAAAAGCAAAGAAGAAATCAAAAATCATCTGGGTGATAAATACACGTTCTCCTGCGAAGTACCCTACGGTTATGAAGATGACAGAGTGATGCAGATTGCCTACAAAATTTATCCGGCTCTGCGCAATCGAATGCCCGAGCCATTTTTGAAAGAAATTGATCGTGCAGGCAAAGAACTTCCACACCCGAATGTGAAGGATTATGTGCAATGGCAGCGCGGTCCGCTTCATAAAACAGCCCTGGCATTAATGAAATCCTGGGTAGATACGACCTATTCAAATAAAGATGTGTGGCTGGTGCTGGTTTTTCATGGCATTGACAGCCTCGGCTGGGAACCAACGCCCATACCCAAACTGGAAGAATATTTTACTTATATCAAAGCCAGGGAAGACAAACTCTGGATTGCAACTTTCGGTGACGTTGCCAGATACATAAGGGAACGTGAGCATGCTACTATAAGCAGTAATGAAAAAGACGGGCGCATCAGTGTATCGCTCACTCATTCTCTTAACAAAGCGGAGTATGATATGCCGCTTACTCTCAGGACAAATGTTCCGGATAAATGGAACAGAGTAATCGTGATCCAGGGAGCCTCCCAAAAAACCGTCGAAGTTCAGCACGACGAGAAAGGCGCTTTTATTCTCTACCAGGTAGTACCAAACACAACAGATGTAATTTTATCGGGCTCATAAAATCTATACATCTGATATGCGGGTGACCACTAATTCATTTTTGGAAGAGCAAATTCTTTTTTACTGAGGCTGTTTAAAATTCCGATTCGGTTATCGGGAATGGCTTTGTTGTAAATTCTTATTTCGTCGATGATTCCTTTAAAATAATATGGAAAAACAGAAGATTCCGTCTCACCGATATAAAGATCCTGCATATTGGGTGTGAAAGAAACGGACTTTGAATAGGAAGCCAGTAACGCACCATTTAAATAAATCTTGGCTACCGTCCCATTATAGGTGAACGCCACGTTTGCCCATTCTCCCGGATGTATGAAGGGAAAACTATCATTGACGGCGCCGGTTGCAGCTCCATTGGGAATATTATTTCCATAACTGCCGTAGAAAAATTCTTTACTGGTATCTGCAGCTACTGAACAACCTGAGCCACCGATCAATCCGGCATCATCGAAACGTAATGCATAATATCCCTGAACATTGTCCGGAGCACCCTTTCCTAAAATCTGATTGATGTGGCATGAACCCTTATAGAACCCATTCACTTTAACGATCGCAAAAATGGTGATGCCGGTTGAAGGATTCAGGCTCGAACTATTGGGTACTCTCATATAGCTGCTGACGCCATTGAAAAGATAGGCATTATTTGAAACGCCAAATCGGTCCGCCGTGGGTAAAGCATTGTTAAACGTGATATTGTTATTGTGTCCACTGCTGTCGTTCAGATTGCCACCATTAAAATTATAGTAAGCAACCATGCCATCCGTGAGCGTATAAACAGTATCTCTAAAGGTTAATGTATCCCGTACGGTTACCGTCTTGACAACGGTATCTCTAACTATTTTAACTGTTGTATCATGCTGAATCGTTGTTTTTTCGCACCCGGCAACCTGGGTACTGCCGGCAAAGAAAACAAAGTATAGAAGTAGGGTTCCGGTTAGCGAATAGAGAATTCTCATGAGGTTGTTTTGGGGTATAGGAAAGTTAAAACTAAAACACGATTAATCATCGCTCTACACAAAGAAATATTATAGGTAAATTTCTAATGTCGTAATGAATGAACTAAGTAGAAATACTTATAAGGCTTAATCGTCCGATTGTCATAAATTCCTGCATAAACCCATCAATCGTTGCAGAAAAATATATATTTCCCGAAGATTTTTATTTATTGTAATATCGACTGTGGAATTTTCGATGCAAACCAAACTATTTCATTCAGATCATTTCATTGCCATTTTCAATAAAAGTGATGAAATAACCATTGAATTTTTCAATTGATATATTCCAGTGATAAAAAAGTTATTCCTATTTCTGACTTGTCTGCCTGTATTTGGTTTTTCACAGAATTCTGTCATTATATTCAGGACAAATAACACACTCACGGTAGGAACTGGCAGCTATCGGATAACGCAAACGAATAAGGGAATCCGCTACACAAAGAATTCTCCAGACTCTATTCAAAATATCATACACGAAGGAAATTTCTATTTCACAACCACAGGTATGGTATCAAAGAAAACTATTCAGGCAGCCAGAGAAAGTTGCCGCCAAGGAAAAACGATTTCAGCTATATTTGCCGGCTTCAAGGAGAAAAGAACGAAGTCATTCGCGGATGAGATGTTCAATGTCAAAACTTATCAAACTAATTATTACACAAAAGCAATTGCAAATCGATATGTCTTTACAATTGCATTTTTTGGATTTGAAAATGACACACCCAAAGCTGTAAAGGCAGAGTTCTATGTAAAGGACAAAATAAATGGAGGTGTTTCAGTTGAAATAAATGTCCACAAGATTCCAGGGAAAGACAAGCTGTCTCCGTCTGTTCTCATTCTTGGTCAAAAGGATGCTTTTAATAGCAGAGACAATTTTAGTGATAATATGATTAACAACCCTGCAAAGGAAATAGAATTGTTACTTAGAAAGCAAATAGGAAAAACACCCGAAACCGTCGAATTTCCAATTCAGATAATACAAATTAAGAGTGACGGCGTGTTTAATTTACCGAATATTTATTTCTGATAGTGGAAGCTGGTAAACCATGATAAATAAGGTATTGACACCTATTTCCATAAATCCTGAGCTTTTTGTTCCGCAAGTCTTTCATTTCGTTTATCGTTTAAATACTTCCTTACTGGAATATCGTAAAATATCATTACCAGATACGCTGCCCCAACGGTCAGCATGATACCGGCAGTAATGATTAAAGCCAGTTGCATCGTGCCCGGATGATGACTGGTGTAATAATTACCAAACATCCATAACACAGCATAATGCGTCATGTACAATGGATAAGAAACCTGTCCTAAAAAAATGCAGAGTTTTTTAAAGCCTTTTGTCAAATGAGCGCCTGCCCCCAGGGCGATCACCAATGGGAAGTAGAA
>DASSGT010000579.1:0-2095 GCA_035693345.1 Puia sp.
CCAATAAAAGTGCATATTTGATCCCAAGAGCCCAAAAAGCCAGACAAACGACCACTGACACGATACACATCTCAATAAATAAACCGGTGATGTACTTCCTCAATATTTGCTGAACCTGTTCAACTATATCATGTACCACCAGTGAATTTTCTTCCAGAAAAACAGAGATGAGAAAATGCATAATGATTCTGCGATAGGTAAGAAAGAAAAGCGTGTAAATAAACGTAAACACAAAAAAAAGGATGATGGAGGACAGGGAGACAATGGTTACGCCGACCACAGCCGTTCCGGAGGCCAGGACATTACTGGCAGCTGATTTAACGTACGTGAGTTGTTTGGTTGCATTAATGTGAAATTTCAAAGCAATCCAATGCTGGATGCTCGATAAGGAATTATTCAATTGCATTTTGAACTGGGGCCAGTCGTCTGCCAGATCGCTCATTTGTACACCCACTATGTATACGATACCGGCAACCACAAAAAGCAAAAGCAAAACCGAGAAGGCAGAAGCCAGTCCACGGCGGAAATGCCATTTATTTTCCATAAAGGCGGCCAATGGCAAAAGCAAAATGGAAAACAAACAGGAAAATATCAGGGGACTTAATAACTCCTTGCCCTGGATGACGAGGTACCCGATCGCAATCAGACTAACAAGTACTGCCGCCAGTTTATGATAAAAGGGAAATGATTTGTAAGGAAGGGACATTTTGAAAAATAAGAGATTAAAACTTAAAAGTAAAAATAGTCGGTCTAATCTTGTCGCAGTTCTTTTTTACTTTTGAATATTTCCTTTTTAGTTTTGTATTTATTAAAACAGGCATGATTTTTAGAACGAATAGCATCAAACATCTATTTTTTGACAAGAATTTCAGTGTGTTAATGAAATGAAAACCAAAAAAATTCTGATCGCTGCAGGTCTCACTCTTACTGCTATATTGATCATCCGGCTGATCAAAAGTAAAAAAACCAAAAAAAGGCTGACTGTCGTGGCCGATGAAGGGTATGAAACTGCCGAAGACATACTTTTTCCGAAAAAGAAATTTCTGCGTCTGGGATGATACACGGATGTAACAAAGATCTTCAAATCCCCGATTTATAGGACCTTAAAGCCGTCTTCTTATAATTCCCTCGCTATTAGTTTTGTAAGTTATTGGTTATTAACATATTAACCGTCTATTGAGCTCATGCTTATAATAATTCCCCTTTCTTCAAACAATCATCGTTTTATGCCTTACGCTTTACGCATTAAGCTTTAAGCCTGAGATACTCCGGGACATGCGTCCAGACTCAAACGCTGCTTCATTTTTCCATCATAAAACCAAAGAAAATGTCCTGTTTATACTTTTTAGTATAAACGGTTTCGTAAATTTGCATAATGAAGACAGATCTTATCCAACCTAGAACCAGGGAAGCGGAAGACGAATTGAGGACGATAGAAAAAACGGTCTTTAGCGACTATAAATATGGGTTCGTTACAAATATAGAAGCGGATGAAGCACCCCGGGGTTTGAATGAAGATGTTATCCGTTTTATCTCCGCCCGGAAAAAGGAGCCTCAATGGATGCTTGACTGGCGGTTAAAAGCTTATCGTCACTGGCTTACGATGAAGACTCCGGAATGGGCCAACATCAAATATCCGCCGATAGACTATCAGAATATTATTTATTACTCCGCTCCAAAACAAAAGGTTAATCCGAAGAACCTGGATGAAATAGATCCGGAATTGTTGAGGACTTTTGAGAAGCTCGGAATCTCGCTCGATGAACAGAAACGGTTAACCGGCGTCGCAGTCGATGCAGTCATCGACAGTGTTTCAATTGGCACTTCTTTCAAGGGACAATTGGCTGAGCTGGGAATAATCTTTTGCTCGATGAGCGAAGCCATACAGGAACACCCTGAATTGATTCGGGAATATCTGGGATCTGTAGTTCCGATTACTGACAATTATTTTTCTGCTTTAAATGCGGCTGTTTTCAGCGATGGTTCGTTTGTATATATTCCCAAAGGTGTCCGTTGTCCGATGGAACTGTCAACTTATTTCAGGATAAATGCTGAAAATACAGGTCAGTTTGAAAGAACGCTGATCATTGCCGAT
>DASSGT010000580.1:0-2578 GCA_035693345.1 Puia sp.
AGGAATGCGAAGAAATCTTTTTTTTATATCTCTGCTGTCCATCGTCATCGCCGCGGTTATTTTTCTATTGGTACGAAGGAGGAAAACAAAAAAGATGGAATTAGAAAGAAATGCAGTTCCCATCCTTCAGCCAGAACTGGCAGGGATATCCGGCATGCAGTTTTTCCAAAACCATACCGACAGGGTAATTCATTCTTCGATATTCCTCTTCGGACAATTCCAGGTTTTTGACAAGGAAGGACATGATATAACCGGTCTTTTCACTCCTTTACTGAAAGAACTTTTTCTCATCATATGCATTAATACGATCCGGCAGGGGAGGGGAATCTCTTCTGAAATGCTGAATGAAAAACTCTGGCATGATAAATCAGAGAAGGATGCAAAAAACAACCGGTCCGTCAATATTGCAAAATTGAAAATCATCCTGGAGAGAATCGGAAACTGCGTGGTCAATAAAGAATCAGGATTCTGGCAGTTCCAGATTACAGATGATCAGATATGCGTCGATTTCAGGAAATTTACTTCCATCGTACAGCAGGCACATCATAACCGGACAGATTATATTCATCCGCTGATTGATATTGTTCGCAGAGGGCCATTCTTACACCAGACCGAATATGACTGGCTGGATAATATTAAATCCGAAATTTCCAATTCGACCATTGATCTCTGCCTGAATTATATCAGGACGCATGGTATTTCCAGGGAACCCGAATTTATCATTGAGATTACCAATTGTATCTTTTATTTCGATCATTTGAATGAAGATGCCCTGATATATCAGTGTAAGGCACTGATTGTGCTGAAACGATTCACCCTCGCCAGTAATATCTATCTGAAATTTGCCAAAGAGTATAAGGAAATTTACGGAGCAGAATTCACCAAGTCATTTCATGAAGCCATCGCCTAGCGGGCTCATGACGTAGTCTTATTTACATTCAGTTGCGGGATATTTCGTCAATTAATCGAATATTAATAACCTGGTTAATCTTTCATTCGTTTATTGCATGAATAGCATTGTTCAATCCCGCTGAAATGGAATGAATGGGTAAATCGACGCAAACTCCGGTAAATGATAAAGGCGGAATGAATTCCCGGAAGAAAGGACTGGTTTTCAAAACGGTGGCTGTTCTTCTTCCTTTCCTGTTCCTTTTTCTCCTTGAAATTTCCCTGCGTGTTTTTCACTATGGCAATAACCTGGAGCTTTTCATGGAGGCCAGGAATCATCCGGGTTATCTGGTATTAAATCCGGCCGCTTCCAAAAGATATTTCATCAACGAGGCATTTGCTCCCACGGGAAACAGTGAATTGTTCAAAAAAAATAAAGACGACTCCACTTTACGAATATTTGTATTGGGAGAATCCACCACCATCGGGTATCCCTTTTTTCATAACGGCTCCTTTCACAGATGGCTGCAATACCGCCTGATGCGTACTTTCCCCGACCGGCAGTTTGAAATCATCAATCTTTCCCTGACGGCGGTAAACTCTTATACCGTATTGGGCTTTGCAAAAGAGCTGATTCCTTACAAACCGGATGCGGTGCTGATTTATGCGGGTCATAATGAATTTTATGGGACACTGGGTGTGGGTTCTTCCAATCATATTGGCAACAGCACCTATATTAACCGGCTCATGCTGGTTCTGCGACAACTACGTCTCGTACAATGGCTGACAAATACCATTGAGAAGATAAAAAATATACGCGGTTCTGATGAAAAATATTCCGGACAAACCCTGATGCAGCGCATGGCAGGCGATCAGCAGATAACCTACGGATCAAAACTTTTTTACCAGGGCGTACACCAGTTTGTCTCGAACATGAATGAAACACTGGAGCTTTTTAATAACCATCACATACCGGTTTTTGTAAGTAATCTCGTTTGTAATGACAGGGATCTGAAACCTTTTGTGAGTATTTCACCAGATAGTATCCGATTCCCGGAATTTAAAAAAAATCTGGGGCTCGGGATCAGCGCATATGATCGGGGTGAATGGGTATCTGCTACCCGGTATTTGCAACTCGCAGAAAAAATCTATGATGCGCATGCACTATGCAATTTTTATCTCGGCCAATTAGCAGTTATTCAGAAAAATCAAATCAAAGCAAAATTTTATTACACCAGAGCCAGGGATCTGGACGGACTCCGGTTCCGCGCGCCCTCGATAATCAATGATACGATATCTAAACTTTGCAGCAAATTTACCTATGCTCATCTGGTAGACGTCAAAAAAGCTTTTGAAGATTCTTCAGCCGGTGGTATCATCGGTCATGAACTCCTGCTTGAACATGTACACCCGAACCTGAACGGTTATGCGATCATGTCTGACGTTTTTTATAATGCATTAAAAAAGGAACAGATTATTTCGCCCGTGAAAGAAAATGAATATAGCCTTCAAAAACTGGTGCGGGATATGCCAATCACGACCGTTGATTCGCTGACGGGTATATACAGGATATCAAGATTGAAGAGCAGTTGGCCTTTCAGCACCGCGCTTGCCCATGATTCCATTCAGATAAGCACCGAAGAAGAAAAGCTCGCCGATTCCGTCGCTTTTTGGAAAATGAACTTGCCAT
>DASSGT010000581.1:0-2960 GCA_035693345.1 Puia sp.
TCACCTGCGGGATGACAGTTCATACAGCGCGGGCTCATGAGCACTTTATATACTTTCATAAATGCCTTCACCGATCCCACACTGTCCTTCGCCATATTTTCATCCTTCAGTCCGTGACCGGCCCTTAGTCCGTGATCCACCGGATCTGTGGTTCCCCTGAAGGCGGAAGCGATACAGACAACTAAAAAAACAACCGTCATAACAAGCACTGTTCTGACCGGTAAGGAATGTCGCCGTTTCTTTTCGGGATGCTGATTCATAAATT
This sequence comes from Puia sp., assembly GCA_035693345.1. Lineage (GTDB taxonomy): Bacteria > Bacteroidota > Bacteroidia > Chitinophagales > Chitinophagaceae > Puia. The sequence continues at coordinate 266 of DASSGT010000581.1, forward strand.
CAATAAACTTTTATATTTTAACCTGCTGCCAATTTCTTTTTCTGAATCTCTGCAGCCATATGAATCGCTTTGCGTATGCGCAAATAGGTACCGCAACGACAAATATTACCTGACATGGCTTCATCGATATCCTGATCCGTCGGATCCGGATTTTCACGCAGTAATACGGCTGCCGACATCAATTGTCCGGAATGACAATATCCGCATTGGGGAACATCAATTTCCTGCCAGGCCAATTGCGCCGGATGATCATTATTTGCAGAGAGTCCTTCAATCGTGATAATTTTTTGTCCCTGGGCACGGCTCACTTTGGTGACACAGGAACGTACAGCTTCGCCATTCATGTGTACCGTACAGGCCCCGCATTGTGCGACTCCGCAGCCATATTTTGTTCCGGTCAATCCAATGATATCCCGGATCACCCATAAAAGCGGCATGTTGCTGTCAACATCCACCTGATATTCTTTCTGATTGACATTTAATGTAATCATGAGCTGGTATTTTGAAGAAATAACGTATTTATAGTAGCCGCAAAAACTAAACCCCGTTTAATGAAAAAGGCATTTTGCGGATTCTCTTTCCCGTCGCCGCGAAAATGGCATTTGCCAGTGCCGGAGCAAAGGCGGGTAATCCCGGTTCGCCCACCCCTTTTACTTTACCCCCTTCTGCCAGAATCAGCACTTCAATTTCGGGCATTTCATTGATTCGCACCATCGGATTATCATAAAAATTATGCTGCATGCATTTTCCGTCTTTGAATGTAATGCCGGGTTTTGTAGCGGCGCCCAGGGCCATTACAATGGCCCCCTCCACCTGATTCTTTACATTATCCGGATTGACGACTTCTCCCAGATCGATCACCGCAAAAACCCTGTCGACCCTGATCGACTGGTCGGGCTCAACGGTCACTTCAACCACCTGGGCACAGAGGCCGGCGAAGAATTCCCATTGCGCCACACCCCGTCCCCTGTTCTTTGACAGCGGTTCATCCCAGCGAGAAAATTCTTTTATTTTTAATAACACCCTTTTTGTATCGGATGGTTTTGAAAGAAGATCCAGCCGGAAATTCATCCCATCCTTATTCGCCCTATGCGCCAGTTCATCGATAAAACACTCATGGCAAAAAGCCAGTGTGGAACTGGTCACCGATCTCCAGGCCGCAACAGGCACATGAAAGTCGGCCCTCACAAAAGAGCTTTTGAGATTCGGGATTTCATAAGCCTGCTCAGCGATGCCTTCCACCATGGTAGGGTCCACCTTTTTGATGTCAAATGCAGGATTGAAGGCTTCCTGAAAGGAAGGGCTGATCACCTTATGCTGAAATGAAATCAGTTTCCCATCTTCTGAAAAACCACCACTCAGTTTTGAAAATGTCATGGGCCGGTATGGACCGACTTCGGTCGTGTCTTCCCGGGACCAGAGGACTTTCACCGGCTGACTGACATTTTTTGCAATACCGACGGCTTCGATTACATAATCCACATTCAGTCTTCTTCCGAATCCGCCACCCACAAAACCGTTGTGCAGTTTGATATTATCAGGTGCGAAACCGATGTATTTATGCACGTCGTTCTCACCGGTTCCGGTGATGGAACTGGGCACCTGGCTGGAGGTCCAGATCTCCACCTGATCGCCACGCACCTGCGCGATGCAATTCATCGGCTCCAGTGCATGATGTGCCACCATGGGCGTTTCATAAAAAGCCTCGACGATATTATCCGGCGGCAGATTCAGGTTATCAACCGATCCGATCAGTTTATTGATTACACCTTCTTCCTTTGACAATTCACGCAAATGATTTTCGTAGTCGATGGTGTTAAAGGTTTCGTATCCTTTATTGTCCCACTCGATTTTTAAAACTTTGCGGGCCTTCAGGGCGGTCCAGTAGGAATTGGCAATCACGGCGACGCCGACCGAATGATAGCGGCCCATGATACGCTCTACCTGCACTACTTTTTCAACGCCGGGGATCTTCATCGCTTCCGTGGCATCAAAACTTTTTAATGTGCCACCGATCACAGGACTTCTTGCCACGGTTGCATATAACATCCCCGGAACCTGTATATCGATGCCGAACTTTGCGCTGCCGTTCGTCTTGAGCGGAACATCCGGCCGTCTGGACATTTTGCCCAGTATTTTGAAATCTTTTGGATCCTTCAGTTTGGGTTCCTTTGGCAGTTCCAGTTTGGATGCATCGCCTACCAGTTCGCCATAGGTAATTGCGCGGTTCGTTGGCCTGTGAATCACTTTGCCATTCTCCGCATAACAATCCGACACATCTGTCTGCCATCTCATACTGCCTGCCTTTACAAAAACTTCTCTGGCGGAAGCACCGACCTTTCTCAGATCGGTATAGTTGGTACGGATCGAAGAGGAACCACCCGCGCGCTGACGGTTGCCAAATGGTTTTTCCCCGTTTGTATTTTTGATGGTTACCTGGTCCAGCGACACTTCAAACTCCTCGGCAATGATGGCGGGTATGGACTGAAAAGTGCCCTGGCCCATTTCCGGTTTTGTATTGAAGAGAGTAATGGTTCCGGCGGCTTCAACGAGAATATAGGGCGTAAAATTTCCCGCTTCGACGATTTCTGTCGCAATAAATGGATTGCCGCGGAAATTTATTCCCAGCCAGAGTGCGATCCCGGTTCCGCCTGCATTCTTTATAAAAGTTCTTCTGGAGACCTGATGCATTACC
>DASSGT010000582.1:0-5123 GCA_035693345.1 Puia sp.
CCGCAATACGAATCCTGGATTCAGACTTTGAAAAACCCCGATGAAAAAATAAAGGAAATCATTTCTAAAATTCCGTTGGAAAACAGAATGACCAGGCCATCAGAAATAGCTCATGCAGTGGCTTTTCTTCTATCAGAAAAATCCAGTCATACGACGGGTCAGTTGATTCATGTGGACGGGGGGTATGTACACCTCGACAGAGGTTTGGCAAATGCTTAAGAAAATTGCTTTTAAATTGCCGTATGAAAGCATTGGTTTGTACAGAACCCGGAAATTTAGAATACACCGAAATTCCCGAGCCGATACTGAAGGCAGGCCATGCCATTGTCAGGATCCGCAATATTGGTGTTTGTGGAACTGATCTGCATGCCTTCGAAGGAACGCAACCTTTCTTTCATTATCCACGGATTCTCGGCCATGAATTATCCGGGGAATTAATCGACTTTGATGAAGCGCCCGGTTTTCAAAGAGGTGAAAAAGTAACTTTTCTGCCTTATATAAATTGTGGTGACTGTGTTGCCTGTCGGGCGGGGAAAACAAACTGTTGTGTAAAACTTTTTGTCTGCGGCGTTCATATAGATGGTGGCATGGTCGATTTTTATTCGATTCCCAGCCGACTGCTTGTTCATTCGAATGGCCTGGATATGACTGAGCTAGCAATAGTCGAACCGATGGCAATCGGTGCCCATGGTATCAGAAGGGCAGATGTACAGCCGGGTGAATTTGTTTTGGTAATCGGAGCCGGCCCGATTGGATTAGCCACCATGGAATTTGCAAAACTGAAGGGTGCGGAAATAATTGCCATGGATCTGCATTCAAACAGACTGGAATTCTGTAAAAATATTTTAGGTATTTCAAATATTATTCAGGGCGGCAAATCTGACATTATTGAACAGTTAGCAGATATCACACAGGGGAATATGCCAACGGTTGTGATTGATGCCAGTGGCAGTCAAAAAGCTATAAACAACGGCTTCAATTATATTGCACATGGCGGGCGATACATCCTGATAGGTCTTCAAAAAGAAGAAATACGGTTCAGCCATCCCGAATTTCACAAAAAAGAAGCGACATTGATGAGCAGCCGGAATGCAACGCGGGATGACTTTGAATATGTAATTAAAAATATTGTGAACAGAAAAGTTAACCCGAGCAGTTTTATCACCAACCGGGTAAAATTTAAAGATGCTGCCGCGGGATTTCCCGATTGGATAGATCCATCCAATCATGTCATTAAAGTAGTTGTCGAGAAAGAATAATCTTATATGGAATTATCCAAAAAAAACCTGTTACATATTCAGCCTTTGGATTCACCCACACCTGGCGATGATATATTCAAACTGCCGGAGAAAATATTGCAGTTTGGAACAGGTGTATTGCTCCGCGCTCTACCGGATTATTTTATTGACAAAGCAAACAGACAGAGGATATTCAATGGCAGGGTGGTCGTAGTCAAATCCACAGACACGGGCGAAAAGGACGCTTTTACCCGGCAGGATGGTATGTATACGCTGGCGGTTCGTGGTGTGGAAAATGGAGTTGTTCTGGATCAACAGGTCATTTGTTCTGCGATAAGCCGAGTGCTGTCGGCGATGGATCAATGGGATGACATTCTGCAAACTGCCGGGAATGCCTATTTACAGGTAGTCATTTCCAATACCACTGAAGTAGGGATACAGTTTGTGAAAGAATCTATTTTCCAAAAACCACCCGCTTCGTTTCCCGCAAAACTGCTGGCTATTTTATATGAGCGTTTTAAGATATTCAAGGGATCCCCGAAAGCCGGGCTGGTGATTATTCCAACCGAGTTGCTGACTGATAACGGAAAGAAACTGAAGAACATTTTATCGGAGCTTGCTGACTTTAATCAATTGGAACCATCGTTTTCAGATTGGCTGGATTCTCACAATCATTTTTGCAGTTCCCTGGTGGATCGCATTGTGCCCGGAAAACCTGATCCCGAAACAAAAGAAATATTGGAGAGAAAATGGGGATATACTGATCATCTGATGTCTGTCTGTGAACCTTATCGTTTATGGGCCATTGAAGGAGATGATGAAATTCGAAAAGTTCTGTCGTTCCATTCAGCAGATGACGGTGTGATTATAACACCGGACATTACCAAATTCAAGGAATTGAAATTGAGAATGCTGAATGCCACTCATTCTTTAAGTTGTGGTCTTGCTTTTCTTTCCGGATTTAAAACGGTTAAAGCTGCCATGGAGGACGAAGTTTTCGAATCTTATGTTGAAAATCTGATGATGCATGAAATCCGTCCTGCTATTCCATTTGCCATTTCTGAAGATGAAAAAAGAACTTTCGGTCTTAAAGTACTCGATCGTTTCAGGAATCCTTATTTACAGCATCAATGGCTCAGCATTACCATGCAGTATAGCTCAAAGCTGGCCATGCGTGTTCTGCCCGTTCTGAATAAATATTATGAGTTTTTTAAAAAACCACCTGAACTCATTTCCATGGGTTTTGCCGCTTATATACTTTTCATGCGGCCGGTTAAAAAAGAGTCGGAGAAATATTATGGCATCCTGAATAATCAGTTTTACCTGATCAATGACGACCGTGTGTCTGAATTTTTTGGAATATGGGATGAAGGTTTTGCAGACGTGATAGTAAACCGTGTTCTTTCAAATGCCGGATTATGGGGCAGCGATCTGACTCTGCTCGAAGGATTTGAAAATCTGGTTGCAAAAAAATTAAAAGGTTTTATCCGTTCCGGCACGATGTCGGAAATATCCGCTTATTCCAGACCTGCTTCTTAAAGCGCAGGATTATTATTATTAGAAATTAAAAAGTGCGATGTCGATTATTACAAAAGATACATTTCGTTTTCTGAATGAGATCAAACTGAACAATAACAAACCCTGGTTTGAAAAGAACAGGCCCAGATATGAAAGGGCCAGAACTGAATATCTCGGGTTTATAACAAAGCTGATAGACGGCGTTCGGAAGATCGAAACCATCCCCGAAAAAGAACCGGTAAAATATATTCAGCGGATTTACAGGGATATCCGGTTTTCGAAGGACAAAACGCCTTATAAATCACATTTCAGTTCCATTATAGAGAGAGGCCCGGAAGACAGGAAATGTCCTTTGTATATTCAAATTCAGCCAGGCAGGTCTATGATGGGCGGCGGTATCTGGGATCCTTCTGCAGAGACTTTGAAAAAGGTCAGGCAGGAAATTGATTACAATCACGCAAAACTAAAAAAGATCACGAACGCAAAAGCCTTTTTGAATTATTTCGGAAAAATTTCCGGCTCCAGACTGACCAGACCTCCCAAAGGGTATGAGGCTGACAATCCCGCCATCGAGGTACTAAAATTTAAGCAATTATATGTGGAAAGAAATTTCGATGATGAATTGGTTATGTCGCATCATCTCATCCCGGAGATATTGAAATCATATAAAGCAGCTTTGCCATTTTTCATTTTTTTTGACACTGCCATGGGGGAATGAGAGGAATACATCATCTGTTTGATACGTAACTCTGCGTCAGTTACTATTAGCGACTGAATTCCTTCGCAGTTTTAGACGAATCGTTGCATTTCCCTGAAAATCACTGGAGAGAAAAGTTTCATATCGTTTGTCGCCGTCACTGATAACCATCAGAGCTGTATTTGGCGGATATTTTCCAAGGTTTTCTGCAAACATGCTCACTTCATTAACAGCCAGTGAACTGTCAAGTTGTATATAAACATTAAACGCACGCTCTGTTAACCCCTGATGTGCAACTACCAGTTTCCCATTCAGGAAGACTGAAATGCTGTCTCCATCCACTTCCGCATTATCATAAAAACTAAGACGCACACTATCGGAAGAGACTTCGATCTGCTTACTGACGATCTGCTTTCTCTTTCTAAAATCTTCCTTTATTTTAATAATGTCCGCCTGTACTACCGGACGATCCGGAATTAATATGGCCGGCGTCTTTTCAGGTGATGTTGTGACTGATGGTTCAATGGTTTTGGTCTCTGCCGGTTTTATTTCATCCTTGCCATTTTCAGCCGGTTTTTTTTCTGCATTCCCCGCTTCAGCAATTGCCTGCATTTCCGCTTCCTGACGGGCATCATTTCCTTTTACCAGGTCCGGAGCGGGAGGTTGTGGTTTCCAGAAACTACGCGTACTGGCCATATCCTTGAAAATGCTATCCGTCACTTTTGCTTCTGTAAACAAAGTGTAATTCACCCGCAGGTCGGGACATGTATAGGTATATTTTTTATCGCGATAGAAATATCCGTTTAGTTCAGTCTTCACCTTTGAGACACGCAATGTGCCATAAAAACTGGTGATACAATCCACGCTGTTCATCGTGGAATTTGTTTTGAAGTAAATGATGGGAATATCGTTTATAACCAGCTTATTTGTTTTTGGATCAAAAGTCCCTTTTACCACAAAACTCTGATAAACGTCTTTGAAATAATAACCGAAAAAACCCTTCACCTTGTTGCCTTTTTGGGAAATGATCAGTTCAGTGAGATAATTGTTCTGAATACCGGCCATTTCTACATTGGCCTGTCCATACCAATAGCCCGTAACTTTTTGAGCCTGAACCGATAATGAGCTGAAAATCACAGCGAATAGAACAAGTTTTTTCATGGGTCAATTCTAAAAGGTTTACGATTCAATCTAACGTGGGAAACAGGCAATCATTATACCAGTTAGGATTTATTTTAGGCAGTCCGGGGAAATAGACGTTAAATATGGGTTATTACTTAAGAAATCGTTTGATCTCACGCTGTGTATCCCTGTCTTTGATGGTTTCACGCTTATCATACAGTTTTTTGCCCCTGGCGAGCCCTATTTCCATTTTGAACAGTCCTTTTTCGCTCAAAAATATCCGAAGGGGAATGATTGTATAACCTTTGTCTTTCAGCTTATTTTCCAGTTTTCTCAGTTCACGGCGGTTCAGGAGCAGTTTGCGATCGTGTACGGCTAAATGGTTATTGGAAGTACCAAAACGATATTCGGCGATATGCAGGTTTCGGACCCAGAGTTCGGATTTGAAAAAGATGCAGAAACTGTCCGCGAAACTTACTTTTCCTTCCCTGATCGATTTGACTTCTGTACCGGCGAGCACCATACCCGCATCGTATTTTTCTTCGATG
>DASSGT010000583.1:0-2939 GCA_035693345.1 Puia sp.
CGGTTCCCGGATAAAACCAGGTGATCATGATTTCAGAAAAAGTAAAAATAATACTGAACCCCAGCGCCCATTTCAACAACTTTGGGATCACCTGATTTACTGTTCCGCTATCTGAAGCAAATTTGGCCGCAGGCAGAAGAAGCAATATGGAGAATCCGGGACCGGACCAATGGGCATATGTTTCTCTGAACATTGAAATGAATATCAGGATAGAAATAAGTGGCAGACTACAACACAGGATCAAAAGAAGATCCTTTTTCAAAACGGGCAAACGGTTTTTAAAAGCCAGAAACAGGCTAAAACAAATGAGAAAAAAATTGACCGGGTTTGTGATCAGGATAGTAGCCAGTAATTGTTTTGTAAAAAGCCATAGCCCGGGACTGGTGTTCACCAGAGAGATCCGGCTGCTGTGAAAAACGTAGCTTGCAAAATGGTTTTGCATATTCCAGATCACGATGGGAGAGGCGATGAGTAAGGTAAGAGCGGATGACAAATAGATGCCGGGTTGTTTAAACCAAGACCGGTTAACGATTAATGCGTATAATATCATCCCCAGCCATAAAAAAATGCCATGGACTTTGCACATGATACATAATCCGGTGATCACACCAAAAAGACTCCATAACAAAATCATTTTTGAATGACCCGGCGGTTGGTGGGAAATACCGAGAAGAATCCAAAAGCCTGCGAGCCAGAAAATCATTTGCGGACTATCCGGAAGTATAAACGCGCCGATTGCGATGCTGCTATATATGGATGCTGTATACAACAAAGCAGCGAACCATCCTGTCCGCTCATTTTGTATTTTAATTCCAATCTTAAAAACCAGCCAGGTGCAAATGGCAGAGGCTATGATAGCACCCAGCCTTACAAACAATTCATTTTGCAGGAGAAGATTTAGTGTCGTGAGCCTGATCAGCCAGGCGACCATCGGCGGATGATCGAAATAATTCCACTGAAGATGTCTTGCAAAAGTCCAATAATAAACTTCCGTATTACTGAGTTCAAGAGAGCATGCAATAATGAATCTGAAGATCGTGGAGATGACAATCAACAATAAAACTCTCTTTTGATAGTTCAAATCAATTAGTCCTTTTTGGTTTAATATACGTAAAGCACTGCCATAAACCTCAGGAAAGGATGGTTTAATTACATCTTTGGTTGGCTTGCGTGAAAGATTTATTGCATCGCCGTGCTGCTGCCGGTCGCTGATGCCAGAACGATGGCAGTGACTTCAACGGTTATGTTGAGCCCCTGAGATGCACTTGGATTTCTCAGAACCAGGAAGCAGGATCCGTATAGAAAATCCTTCACCTGGATAATGCCTGAAACATATTTTTGCCTGGAGTCATTCATCAGGAAACTGGCTGCGGGTTGTTTGTTGACGTATTTGACGACTTCATTTGGATTTGTCATTACGTAAACATCACAGAGGCCGGATCCTCCGGGAACAGAAATTGTTGACAATGCGTCTGAAGTGATGCCAAGTTCGGGCTCCAGTAACTTATCCAGTTGCGCTGTTAAATCACTGTTCAGAGATTGTTTTCGGTTATTGGTAGTCGTAATAGTATAATACCATTCAACGGTGTTAGCAGGCAGTTGTATCGGTAACACCTGTCTTGAGCTGTTGCCAACCAGGGCCCGGGAACCTCCTTTTAAATAGAAGGAATGGCTTGTTACAATTGGAACAACCTTATAAACGGGTTTTGTTGACTGGGCGAAAGAAATGGCTGATTTGCATAAAATCAGGAGCAGGAACAGGGTTCTCATCGGATGGATTTTATATATAACGTAAAAGTTTCTTAAGTATTACCGCGGAGAGGCATCTATATTTTATTTCTGCGATCTCCAAGCCCATGACCTGCAAGTACTTATGAAAAGATCCCGAAATAGAGGAATTTTTATTTCACATCCTTGTTATAATGTACTTATTTTCAATTAGTTGGTTTTTAGCCTTTATTGGGTTGAACCAGGTATTTTAAATGTTTTTACCTTTTTCAGCAATTATAAACTCTGAAATTTTTCCATTTACCAAACAGAAATGATGGTCAACTAATTCATCGGCCAGCAGGTTGCCTTCCAGATCATGTACAACCTGATGAACTTTTATTTTTACAGATTTATTTTCAACATCGATCTTTAATGGAGTGACTTGTGAAGTCACGATTTTAAATTGCCGCTCCCAATATTCCCGTACACCTTTATGACCATCGACAAAGCCACCATCCATCCCGTTAGCCCATTTTACATCCGTGGTCATTTTGGAAATAACTAAATCGATTTGACGGTTGTTGAAGTTTTTGTATAGTTCCCGGAATAATTGGATGATCGTTTTCATCTTTGGTTCGACACTTTAATATTTCACAAATAGAGTATATTTTTTCCTCATCAAATCAATCTAATAACATTTTTTGTAATGCTCTCATATCATGGAATGGTGATTTTTTGCGGGACCCGGTGAAGCATAAGAGAATTCAATTAGTTTTGGCCGACTAAAACCAACATGTGAAAAAAGAATTCCGGCTTTGGCTGGCTTTTGCTGCGATTTATATTGTCTGGGGGACTACTTACCTGGCGATCAAAATCGGAATCGAATTTATTCCACCTTATATCATGGCTTCCCTGCGTTATTTTATCGCCGGTGGCTTATTACTGATGTTCTGTCTGGTCAGACGCCAATCTATATTTTCAACAAACATTCCGCAAAATTTAATCCTCGGCGCATTTATAATGACCTTTGGACAAGCCACCGCATTTTGGTCGGAGAAATATATTTCATCAGGCCTGACCGCTGTGTTTAATTCTTTATTGCCGATCTGTTATATCATTGCCGACAGAAGGAACTGGGCCAATTACAGAAAAAGTAAATTGACCATTTTGAGTATTAGTCTGGGTATTGTAGGAATTGTGATATTGTTTATCAGTCCGGCAGCGGCTTC
>DASSGT010000584.1:0-3481 GCA_035693345.1 Puia sp.
TGGGCGAGTTGGTCTCTGGGCGAGTCGGTCTCTGGGCCAGCCGGTCGATAGACGAGTCGGTCGATGGGCGAGTCGGTCGATGGGCGAGTCGGTCGATGGGCGAGTCGGCCGATGATCCATTCATGGACCCTGATAACGGGGTCCGATATTGAATTAATTTTGCACCAATGAATTAAAATCAGTTACGACCCATGGAATTTTCAATAAACAAATCGGTAGAAATACTGGAAAGAACACCCGGTGTTCTGATGCTGCTGACAAAAGATTTATCGCCAGAATGGACGATGAATAATGAGGGCGGCGAAACCTGGTCGGTTTTTGATGTGATCGGACATCTGATTCACGGGGAAAAAACGGACTGGATGGCAAGAATTGATAAGGTTCTTTCTGAAGGTGGAAACAAAGAATTTATACCCTTCGACAGATTTGCCCAACTGGAGGAAAGCAAGGGAAAATCACTGGATCAGTTGCTGAATGAGTTTCAGTCTGCCAGGGAATTGAATCTTAAAAAACTTAGGGAGCTTCACCTGAAAGAAACGGATTATAAAAAAACCGGCATTCACCCGAAATTCGGAGCAGTAACACTCTCCCAACTGATTGCCGCCTGGACGGTGCATGATCTTGACCATCTGTCGCAAATTTCCAGGGTGATGGCAAAACAGTATAAAGAAGAAAGCGGTCCGTGGGTAGAGTATATGAAGATACTCAGGCAGTGAATAAAAGTGCTACCGGTCGTTCGACGGTCACTTCACAAATATTTTCTTCGCGGCTTCAGCGCTCAGGTAAACTTCTTTTTTCCCTTTGAGTTCCACCAGAACGGATTTATCAAACTCCTGTATTTCTTTGATCAGGATGGGCTGATTCAGACCAATGCCCTGTTTTTCCAGATAGCGCAGAAAATCAGGGGAATCATCCGAGACCTTTACCACTTTCATTTTTCGATTAACGACTGCATCAGACAGCAGGATGGAAGAAAATGCCGGCAGGTTTCCATTGGACTGCGGGATGGGATCGCCATGCGGATCATATTTGGGAAAGCCAAGAAATTTGTCCAGACGGTCGGGCAGGTCATAATCCCTGATATGTTCCAGCTGCTCGGCGATATCATGCACTTCATCCCAGCTGTATCCGAGTTTATCGTGCAGAAAAACCTCCCAGAGCCGGTGTTTGCGAACGATCAGTACGGCCACTTTCTGTCCGCTGGCAGTCAGTACCGCGCCCTTGTTTTTATCGTATTGTATCAGTTTTTTATCTGAGAGTCTTTTGAGCATGTCCACCACCGAGGCCGGGTTATTATCGAGCTCTTCTGCAATGGCTGTCGCCGATACTTTTCCATGCCCCTGTTTTTCAAGATGATAGATCGCTTTCAGATAATTCTCCTCGGAAAGTGTTTGCGTAGTGGTCGTGGCCATCCTCAAAATTAATCATATCGGCTCATTCAAAAAATTAGGCAAGCCTAATTATAATATAATGATTAAACTAAATAATTCTATATATTTGGCCGAATCGTATCAGGCATGAAAGTTTTTATACTGTTGGGTTTTTTATTTGTTTGTGACGATGTTCGTTCCCAGTTTCGAAAAATCACGGGTATCGTGCGCGACGCGCATTCGGGCGAATTTCTTTCGTCTGCGTCCGTTGGATTTGCCGGGCATTCCGGCGGAGCAACCACGAATGCCAACGGGTCCTTTACATGTGTGGTGCCGGTGGATAATCCTTCACTGATCATTTCCTATGCGGGTTACCAGACGGATACCGTTCAGCTTGCCGATAATCAGAATCATTTGACTATCGAAATGATTCCGTCTGTCAACATACTTGGTAAGGTGGAAGTCACGACGGGTGTGTCGCGGGCCACATCGGTGAAGGAGACCCCCGTTCCGGTGGTGGTGATCTCAGCGCGAACGATCGACCGTTCGACAGAGAATAATATCATCGATGCGCTTGCACAAGCTGCGCCTGGTTTCAATAGTGTGAAGACGGGCCCGGGTGTATCAAAACCTTTTATTCATGGTCTGGGATATAACCGTGTACTGACACTATATGATGGTGTGCGGCAGGAAAGTCAGCAATGGGGTGATGAACATGGTATCGTGGTGGATGATTATAATATTGAGAGGGCGGAAATCATCAAGGGTCCGGCCAGCCTGATGTATGGGTCGGATGCGCTGGCCGGCGTGATGAGTCTGTTCCCCGTGAAGCCCTATAATACACAGGGGATTTTAGTCGGCCGGTATACAACGGAATATCAGAGTAACAACGGGCTCATTGGAAACGGGATGCGGCTCGTGTATGGAAAGGATCACTGGTCCTTTGCGCTGCGCGGGTCATGGCGCATCGCGAAGAATTATCATAATGCAGTGGATGGATGGATGTACAATACGAATTTCAGAACGACGAATATTTCCTTTTCGACGAAGTACAACAGCGATCGCGGATTCAGTACGCTGAATCTGAATCTGTATGATAATAAACAGGGCATTCCGGATGGAAGTCGCGATTCGCTGACCAGACAATTCACCAGACAGATCTATGAAGCGGGCGGATCGCCGGAGGATGATATCAAAAACAGGCCCCTGGTTTCCTATGATTCGCTGAACAGTTATATACTGAGCCCGCTGCATCAGCGGATACAGGATTATAAAATGTACAGCAATCATCACTATGCCATCGGCAAAGGATTTCTGGATGCACAGATTGCCTTTACAACCAATCTGAGAACGGAGTATAATCATCCGACTGATCCGGAGCAGGCTGGTTTGTATATCCGGTTGTATACTTTGAACTATGGGGTTCGGTATACTCAAAAAATATTTGAAAGAACCGAAATGACGCTTGGCATCAATGGCATGTATCAGAATAATAAAAGTCTGAATGCAACCGATTTTCCGATTCCGGATTTTAATCTGCTGGATATAGGACCCTATGTTTACCTGCATCACAGCTGGAGTCGCTGGTCACTGAGCGGAGGTATCCGGTATGATAACCGGTCGCTGAAAGGAGCGGATTTTTATACGGCGCAGAATCCTGTCACTGGATTTTATAAACATGTATCTTCTTCTGACACAGCGGAATCTTATTTGCAGTTTCCTGCTTTTGAAAAAACCTTCGCAGGCTTTTCCTTTAGCGCGGGTATTACCTATGAAATCAATGAACAGATCAGCCTGAAGACAAACTTTGCCCGTGGTTTCCGTGCGCCGAATATTTCAGAATTTGCTTCGAACGGTCTGGATCCCGGAGCGCATATTGTTTATCTGGGAAACCGGCAGGCGGTTCCGGAATTCAGTCTGCAGGAAGATGCGGGGATCGAAATGAACTTCAGGGATATCACGATTTATGTATCGGTATTTAATAACTATATCCAGAACTATCTCTATGAATCGCAGAAGACGGATGATCAGGGCAATCCGGTTGTTGTGGTGCCCGGAAATAAAACGCTGGAATATGTGCAGGCTTCTGCGGAGTTATTTGGTTTCGAGGC
>DASSGT010000585.1:0-4653 GCA_035693345.1 Puia sp.
GGCCGTCTGGACATTTTGCCCAGTATTTTGAAATCTTTTGGATCCTTCAGTTTGGGTTCCTTTGGCAGTTCCAGTTTGGATGCATCGCCTACCAGTTCGCCATAGGTAATTGCGCGGTTCGTTGGCCGGTGTATCACTTTACCATTCTCCGCATAACAATCCGACACATCCGTCTGCCATCTCATACTGCCCGCCCTTACAAAAACTTCTCTGGCAGAAGCGCCGACCTTTCTCAGATCCGTATAGTTGGTCCGGATCGAAGAGGAACCGCCCGCGCGCTGCCGGTTGCCAAATGGTTTTTCTCCGTTTGTATTTTTGATGGTGACCTGGTCCAGCGACACTTCAAATTCCTCGGCAATGATGGCGGGTATGGACTGAAAAGTGCCCTGGCCCATTTCCGGCTTTGTATTGAAGAGGGTAATGGTTCCGGCGGCTTCAACGAGAATAAAAGGCGTAAAATTTCCGGCCTCGACGATTTCTGTCGCAATAAATGGATTGCCGCGGAAATTTATTCCCAGCCAGAGTGCGATCCCGGTTCCGCCTGCATTCTTTATAAAAGTTCTTCTGGAGACCTGATGCATTACCGGTTAAATTTGAGTACGATTATAGAAATTTTTATTTCCGGATCTCTCCCATAAAATTACCTGAAATTTTGCAAACCTCTTTGTAAAATCTCCTTTCCTGATGGGCGCAGCCCGCATGACACGTCACCATTTCATCACCGGTCATCTGATGATTGTCTTGTTGATTCCATAAATTAAAAAGACAGGAGAACAGAAATTGCGATTATCTGTTTAAATGTGCATCGAACCAAATTTTCCGTTTAAGCTGCCAGTTCCGGTTTTTTATGTTTCCACCGGCGATGCGACCAGAGCCAGGTAGCCGGATTGGACAGTATATCTTTTTCCAGCGCGTCTACATATTTTTCTGTCACCCGTCCGGGTACATATTCTTCGCGACTGTCAACCAGCTTATCCACGTGCATGATGTAGTATCCGCGACGGATACGATTTATAGAGAGATACACGACATTCTGGCCGAGTTTACTGCTGATTTTTTCGGGACCTCTGAAAAAAGGCGTTTCGCGATGCAGGAATTCGGTCCAGAGAGCCGTTGCCGGCGGTGGCGACTGATCGGCTACGAAGGCGGATATCACGGGCTCTTCACCTGCCTGTTTCAGTGTTTTAAAAGCGTTGTTCATGGTCGTTAAACGGGCGCCAAACCGGCTGCGCATCTGAAGCATTACCTTATCCAGAACGCTATTGCTTAGTGGGTGGTACACAATATAAAAAGACTGCTTGCAGAGCAGGCTGAAAGACAGGCCGGCCCACTCCCAGTTACCCTTGTGACCCAGGGTCAGGATTGCACTTTCTCCTTCCTCGTATAACTGATCGAGGAGTTTTCTGGATTGTCCGTCTAAATCACACCGCCTGATCATTTCTCTGGAAGAGATCGTTAACATTTTAATGGTTTCCAAAAACAAATCACTGAGATACCGGTAATAAAACCAGCGGAGCGCTTTTATTTCTGCGTCGGATGCGTCGGGGAATGAATTTCGCAGATTATCATAGACGATTTTTTTCCGATACCGCCAGATATAGAATATAAATACAAATAGAAAATCCGAAAGAAGATAAAGCAGTGGGAAGGGCAACAGGCTGATAAAATAGAGGAGTGGAAGGGCCAGCCAGTTCAGTATTTTTCCTGGT
The DNA here is from genome assembly GCA_035693345.1 of Puia sp. GTDB lineage: Bacteria > Bacteroidota > Bacteroidia > Chitinophagales > Chitinophagaceae > Puia. The sequence continues at coordinate 1,710 of DASSGT010000585.1, forward strand.
TTCATAACGACAGGTTTATCGAATACTATAAAATACAACGAGGAATATTGAATTGTTCAACGGGCAGGGAAAATTTTTCGGGCTGTATGATTCACTAAATGACCATGATCCTTTTGGTAGCGCTACAACGTTTTATGTAGCTTCGCATAGACTGAACTTTCCGGATACAAATATACTTCCGGTTACAAAAATAAATGAACGCTCGTTATTATGATAGACATTGTTATTGAAGCGCGCGATGCGGCAATCAGTCCAACGATGAAAGTGAAACGCATCCTTCCATTCCGGTTGCGGAGGATGGTAGGTCCGTTTATTTTTATGGACCATGCCGGGCCGATTACAGATATGCCCGCAAAGCCATCCACGCTGGATGTGCTTCCACATCCGCATATCGGCCTGTCTACCGTGAGTTATCTTTTTGGCGGCCAGGTAACGCATCGTGACAGCCTCGGAGTGGAACAGATCATCCGGCCGGGCGAAGTAAACTGGATGACGGCAGGCCGGGGCATTGCGCATTCAGAACGATTTGAAGATCCTGCCGCGCTGGCCGGTGGTGATGTCGAAATGATACAGACCTGGGTGGCGCTGCCTGAAAAAGACGAGGAAGCCGCCCCTTCATTTAAGAATTATGTTCCCAGTCAGTTGCCCATATTTACGGACACCGGTGTCTGGATGCGGCTGATTGCCGGTGATGCTTACGGATTGCGTAATGATGTGAAAACAAATTCGCCTTTATTTTATCTGCACGTGATCCTGCAGGCCGGGGCAAGGTTTGGCCTTCCGAAAGAACATTCGGAACGCGGGTTTTATATCACGAAGGGCAGTGTGGAAGTGGCCGGCCATCTTTATCATGCGGGACAAATGGTGGTATTTACCACCGGCGCGGATCCGGTGATCCTGGCAAAAGAAAATACCACGCTGATGCTGTTGGGTGGTGAGCCCCTCGGTGAACGCTTTATCTGGTGGAACTTTGTTTCTTCGCGCCGGGAGCGCATCGAACAGGCCAAGGAAGACTGGAAGCAGGGCCGTATTATTTTGCCACCCAATGACAACAAAGAATTTATTCCGCTTCCCGAAGACAAATCAAGACCCGCCGGTGAAGCACCCAGACCGGAGCCACTTTCTTAAAGACGCAACATCAGGAAATGCACAGGCAAATTGGAAACCTTAATAATGAAAACGACATTGAATAATATGTAGTCGTTTCTCCCGGATTGCAATAGCATTTTGTCGGTAAAATCACCGTTTCCGTCTTCTTTGTACTTACGCCCATCGGTAAAAGGATTTGAACTGCATTTCCTTTGTACTTTTCAGTATGCATTTTACCAGATTCGAACAAAGAATCGTTCTTTTTCATCTGCTTTTCTGGGTATTGTATTTAATATCCAATGCATTTTTGTGGCAAACCTTTGATAAGAGCTATAATGAAACGACTTATTATGGCCTGACCCGACTGCCATTGAAAATTATAGCGGTATACTTTAATATATTCCTGCTCAGACAATCTTTTTTCAAAAAGAAATACGCCGTGTTTTCTATTTATTTCATCCTGAATTTATTTTTAGCAGGATTTATTCAAACCTATATTTCGACTGAGGGCAAATTCAATTATCAATCCTTTACGCAATACACATTACCCATTTGCTCGGTTGTATTGTTCAGCAGCATATTTATTGTTATTCATCAGTTTTTTGTCCAGGTGAAAGAATCCAAACAGCTTGAAATTGATAAAGTAAAAAATGAACTGAATTTCTTGAAAGCCCAGTTCCAACCCCATTTCCTGTTCAATACGCTTAATAATATTTATTCTTTAACCTTTAGTAACAGCCAGCTGGCGGGTAAATCCATCCTGCAGTTGTCGGGATTGTTACGATATGTTCTCTATGAATCAGAGGGTGAAAAGGTGGATCTTCAAAAAGAAATCAATCACTTGAAAGAATATATTGAACTGGAAAAAATAAGGTTTGCTTCCCGGATGGAACTTTCCTTTAATATTTCCGGCAATACGAATGATAAGAAAATAATCCCCATCCTGCTGATTCCGTTTTTGGAAAATGCATTCAAGCATGCTTCCAATAAACTGAACGAAAAAATCTGGGTGACCATCGATTTGATTATAAAAGAAAACAACCTCAGCTTTACGGTTGAAAACAGCGTTTTCCAGGATGGGAAAACCCAGGTGCAGAATTCCTATTCGGGTATCGGCCTTGAAAATGTAAAAAGAAGACTATCGCTGCTATATAAAAATTATACGCTGAATCATGAGCTGAGGGAGAACTATTATCATGCTTACCTGATGGTACCATTCAATTCATAAGACCATGAAGCAACCACTGAAATGCCTGATTATAGATGATGAGCCACTGGCACAAAATATCATAGAGAACTACCTGAAAAATGTAGACCATATCGAACTGGTCGCCAAATGCGATAATGCGCTGAGCGCCCTCTCATGGATAAAGAAACAGAAAATCGATTTGATTTTTCTGGATATTTCCATGCCCTTTATATCCGGCATTGATTTTATAAAAACCCTGCAAAATCCACCGTCCGTCATCTTAACGACTGCCCATAAGGAATTTGCAGTTGAAAGTTATGAACTCAATGTGCTGGATTATCTGCTGAAACCCATCTCATTTGAAAGATTTCTGAAAGCAGTGAATAAATTAGAAAATAGTGAAGCGTCCAAACTGATAAAACCCGTGATCGATGATTCGGAAAGCGATGTATTTATATATGTAAAAAGCGAAAAGAAAAATGTCAAAATTCTGCTGAAGGAAATTCTGTTTATCGAGAGTCTGAAAGACTATATTAAAATCCAGACAGTCAATAAAACGATCATTACACAGGTTCCCATCTCAGCTATCGAACGCAGGCTTCCCGAAAGTTTTTTACGTATTCACCGGTCATTTATCGTTCACCGTGATAAAATAACCGCCTACAC
>DASSGT010000586.1:0-2325 GCA_035693345.1 Puia sp.
CTGGCAGCTCCCCAGGCGACAAACAACAGCTGGTACCCTGATTCTTTTCCCGCACCGCCTGCTAAAAATGAACCATGGCTTTCATCCGCGCTGGATCTGGTAAATAATATTGTCAGCGGTCTCGTAAATCAGGGTATAGAATTGCCTAATATTTATTTTTTGGGATTTTCGCAGGGTGCTTGTCTAACCCTGGAATATACGGCTCGCCATGCTGCCGGCTATGGAGGGATTGTCGCTTTTACAGGTGGTCTGATTGGAGACAGGATATATTCGGAAAATTACACAGGCAATTTTGGGTCGATTCCTGTTTTTATAGGAAGCTCCGATCCTGACTTCCATGTGCCGGTTGAGCGTGTTCGTGCTACCAGCAGAATTTTCAGAGAAATGGGTGCGGATTTAATTGAATGCATTTATAAAAATATGGGCCATACTATTAATCAGGACGAGTTAGACCAGGCCAATAGAATGATATTTAAACAAAAACGCTGATGTGGTATTTTATTTTTGTTACAATGACCGCAGCAAGAGATATCGGCTCTTGTTCAATATTGTTATCTGGCGCTGAGCGTTCGTATCGTTGCCGGTTGATGTATAAATAAAAGCTGGCCGTGTGATACGTACATCATTTTGCATGCTATAGCCATTGTACAGGCAGACCAAAAAAACCAATTTTATTGTTAAATAAAAATATGAATACCACAAAATGGATTGTGGATCCTTCGCACAGCGAAATCCACTTCAAGGTAAAACACCTGATGATTAGTAACGTAACAGGACATTTTAATCAGTTCTCAGTTTCAGCAGAAACAGTAGGTGAAGATTTTTCAAAAGTAACAAATATTGTCTTCGCCGCGGATGTACATTCCATCGATACGGGAAACAGCCAGCGGGACAACCATCTAAAATCGGCCGACTTCTTCAATGGTGAAACGCACAGCAAAATTCATTTTCACTCCGACAAATATGAAAAAAAAGGGAATAAAGAATTACTTCATGGAAACCTCACAATTCATGGAATGACTAAACCAATAACAGTGGATGTTAAATTCGGCGGGATTGCCGGGGATCTATATGGTCAGATTAAAGTGGGATTTACGATCGGCGGTAAATTTAGTCGGAAAGAATTTGGCATTACTTACAATGCTACTACGGAAGCCGGTGGTGTAGTCATTGGCGATGAGGTGGTGTTTGGTGGTGAAATTCAATTAATCAAACGAGTTGAGAAAAATTAGTTGCTATGACCTCCTTCCTGAAAATTGGTGCGATGTGAGCTAATTCATCATTTTCTTTGGTCGTGAAAAAAACAGGCGTACCAAAACTGAAAACCATCATCGTCTGGAAGGATAGCAACAGTGTTTGGGTGATGACTTCGGCTATGATCCGGCACTGGCAACCTTTATTCTGCCACTCTTTGCAGCAGTGGCAAGCGCTTTATGATCCTTCTCGGTCTGTTTGGCATAGGCAAAAGCGAATCGAACCATGGCTTCATCCAGTTCTTCACTGTCTCCAGCATATCCTGTGATCATGGCCGCATCACCCGATTTAGCATGAGCAAGCGCCAGAGCCCAGGCGCATAGTTCACAATATTGTGGCAGGTTTTTAAGGTTCACTTTTTCAGGATCAAATTCCACGCCGCCCTTCATATCCCTGAGTTGCCGTACATAGAATTTAAATCCACTTTCCAGTTCACCCCATCCAAGAAAAATATCAGGCGCTCCCTGGATCAGTCTTTGTCCTGTCACTACACGCTGACCGGGATTTGGAAAAGACTTATGCAGGAATGGTTCCAATACGGAAGGCTGTGCTTCTTTTACCTGCAGGAATAATGGATCATTCATGCTGTTTCCTGTGAGGAAGATGATCCAGCACCTGGTGCCTACACTGCCCACACCGACGATTTTTCTTGCCACATCTGTGATATGATAATGCCTGAGCAGGTATTTCCGGTCATCACTCAGGGAATTAAAATATGACTCGAGCACTAACTGCAGAGCTTCTTCAATGGGCATTCCATCCTGCGTATGTGTTTCCCGGACAATAAAAGGAGCGTTTACCCGCAGCCGGTATTTATCGCCTACGAGATCTGTCATTTTTCCCAGAACCTGCAGATTTGTTCGTTCGCGGGCTTTAGCCGTCATTTTTTTTAATCTTTTCTGTGCAGGCGCAGAGAGTGTTTTCAGAATATCTTTTTCACTGATGGTCGTGTACCATAATTCCATATTGCCCATCCGCGCAAACTGTTTCATCCGTTTGCGGTAGGATGCCACTGCAGCGCGAACACCTTTTTCACAGAGATGCTCGCTTGCCCCCAGAAACCGGCCACTG
>DASSGT010000587.1:0-3827 GCA_035693345.1 Puia sp.
AATTTTTCTTGAAAGGTCGCCATTCGCCACCGCGGTGGTAACCTCTGCAATATTTCTCACCTGTGATGTCAGGTTGGAGGCCATTTTATTTACTGAATCTGTCAGATCCTTCCAGAGACCTTCCACACCGGGTACATCGGCCTGTCCGCCAAGTTTTCCTTCGGAACCTACTTCTCTTGCCACACGGAAAACTTCTGATCCGAATGAGTTCAGCTGATCCACCATGGTGTTGATCGTATCTTTCAGCTCCAGAATTTCTCCTTTTACGTCCACCGTAATTTTTCTGGAGAGATCACCCCGGGCGACCGCAGTTGTTACTTCCGCAATGTTTCTTACCTGACCTGTAAGGTTGGATCCCATCTGGTTTACTGAATCGGTCAGATCCTTCCAGGTACCACCCACGCCCTGTACTTTCGCCTGACCACCCAGTTTTCCTTCTGTACCTACTTCAAGTGCCACCCGTGTTACTTCTGAAGCAAATGAGTTCAGCTGGTCCACCATGGTATTGATGGTCTTCTTTAATTCCAGGATTTCACCTGCCACATCAACCGTAATTTTCTTTGAGAGGTCACCATTCGCAACGGCTGTTGTTACCTCGGCGATATTCCGAACCTGTGCAGTGAGATTGGATCCCATCTGATTTACAGAATCGGTCAAGTCTTTCCAGGTACCGCCCACGCCCTGCACTTTCGCCTGTCCGCCCAATTTACCTTCTGTTCCAACTTCCAATGCCACACGGGTTACTTCAGATGCAAATGAATTTAGCTGATCCACCATGGTATTGATGGTATTCTTGAGTTCGAGGATTTCTCCTTCCACATCCACTGTAATTTTTTTCGACAGGTCACCATTCGCCACAGCGGTTGTTACTTCCGCAATATTTCTTACCTGGCCTGTTAAATTTGAGGCCATCTGATTTACTGAATCAGTCAGATCCTTCCAAACACCTCCGACACCCTTTACTGTTGCCTGACCACCCAACTTGCCTTCAGAACCGACTTCCCTTGCCACACGTGTTACTTCAGCAGAGAACGAATTCAGCTGGTCCACCATCGTGTTGATGGTATTTTTAAGTTCGAGTATTTCTCCCTTTACGTCAACAGTGATTTTTCTGGACAGGTCTCCGCGCGCAACCGCCGTGGTTACCTCTGCGATATTTCTCACCTGACCTGTCAGGTTGGAAGCCATCTGGTTCACCGAATCCGTCAGATCCTTCCATGTACCAGCGACGCCTTTTACCTCTGCCTGTCCACCGAGTTTGCCTTCCGTTCCCACTTCACGCGCAACCCGGGTAACTTCAGAAGAAAATGAATTCAACTGATCCACCATGGTGTTGATGGTATTCTTGAGCTCGAGAATTTCTCCCTGCACATCCACCGTAATTTTTTTTGAGAGATCCCCTTTCGCAACGGCGGTCGTTACCTCCGCAATATTTCTTACCTGGGCTGTCAGATTACTACCCATCTGATTTACAGAATCAGTCAGATCTTTCCATACACCTGCAACGCCTTTTACCTTTGCCTGACCTCCGAGTTTTCCTTCTGATCCTACTTCCAGGGCAACACGTGTTACTTCCATGGAAAAGAGATTCAGCTGTTTCACCATGTCATTTACCTCTCTTGCGATACGGAGAAATTCCCCCTGCAGTTTATGAGTTCCGATCTGCAGAGGCATTTCTTCTGACAGATTTCCTTTGGCCACAGAGCTGATTACGTGTGCAATTTCGATGGTAGGATGAACCAGATTAGAGATTAATTCATTGATGGAATCTACGCCATCGCTCCATTGTCCGCCGGCTATCCTGGGAAGCATGATCCGATGAGTCAGGTTTCCCTGTCTTCCGATAATGTTTCCGGCTTTGGTGAGTTCCAGCATCAGCGCTTCATTCAGGGATATAATCTCGTTCATCGTGTCGCAGATTTTTCCATCGAGGCCCATATGCTCTACCGGTAGACGAACACTGAAATTTCCGTTTCGCATTTCCGAGAGAAAACGCAGAAATTCGCGACTGTTTAGAAAAGATTTTTCTCCCTTCCCGTTTGTATCTGATTCCGCATCCTTTAATTTTATCCCATTGGATATTTTATTTCCCACTTTGGATTTTTTTCCATTTTTTGTCAGAGGTTTTTCCAGCAATTCTGCTTTGCCGTTTTTTGTATCAGATAATCCGGAGTCCTTTTTTTTATAATTCATAGTTTTAATGAATTAAATTGTTGAGTTAATGAGGGTGTATTTAATTGGATTTAATTTTTTATAAAGCAGTTCCCAAACAATTGATATGAATGAAGGAATGGAGATTGAATATGCATCTTTGCCTGAAAGATATATATTGATCGCTGAAGATGATGAAGACGACGTATCCCTGCTACAGTCATTTTTGACTGAAGTGCCTGAAGCTCCAGAGTTGCTCGTCATTAACAAAGGGGATAAAGTCATTTCATTTTTTGAAAATCTTCCGGGAAACCGCCTTCCTCTACTGGTCCTTCTCGACTATAACCTACCCTCAGTCAGCGGCTATGAAATCCTGATCGCACTGGCTGACGATAATAAATTTCTTGCTGTACCAAAGATAATCTGGAGCACTTCCAATTCCATACATTTTGAAACACAGTGTCTGGCCAAAGGCGCGGATGCCTATTTTGTAAAGCCTTCCAATATTCATGGCTTTGAGACCCTGGTACAAAAATTGCAGGGCATTCTCTCCCATTCAAAATAATACCGGTTAACATCCGATTCTGTAAGGTCCCGCCTGACAGGTTATCAATCTTTCTCAAAAAGACTGGTTTTACACTGGTTATGTTTAATTCTACAGGATCATGGATCTGACAATGAATCGGACTTCGAAAAGATCCTTTGATAACATCAAATGCTATGCCTAAGCAAGCTTAAGGCTTAAAGCCTAAAGCGCAAAGCCTTTTTGTGTTGATTTGAGACTGAACAATAAAATGTTGAGTGTTTAGATGAGAATATAACCGATAGGCTTTAAGCTTTAAGCTTTACGCTTTACGCCTTAAGCTTATATGTTTTTTGATTAAATTGTATGATAAAACCATTATATGCCAGCTTCCCCTACCGTAATGGGTCTTCATCTAAAATACCGTTTAGTGATTGCAGAACTAAATTTCGACATCAACGTACTGCGCATATTTGGAGATTATCTGACTGAATTACGGACCAAACGTAAAGAGGCGGAAGTAAAATCGAAAAGTGATTATTTTGAAAAGGAGTTTTATGCCCTGAGAACTGAAATAGACGATATCCGCCATGAAATGCAATTGGTAAAAATGGAGCTGGGGGCTTTCTCACGGGAACCCCAATCATTTGATTATAAAAAATTTAATAAAGAATACCGTTTCCCGTTAAGAAAAAGGTTGTTAGCGTATAAAAAAATATTCAAGAAAGTATATAAGGAGTTTGAAGAATTTGAAGGCCAATGGCTTTCATAAAAAAGCCAGAATTTCATAAAAAAAGCCAGGATTTATCCTGGCTTTTTTTGCGTAAAGCTCAGAGCGAAAAGCTTAAAGCTACTGATGGTTTTTAATACTCTTATTGATATAGTTGGCTGCTGACCGCCAATAATTACTTGATGGAAACAAAAACCTTCAGCTTGTCCCATCTCAGAGAAAACCCTTTATCCATGAGTTTATCCTCGACAGTATAAGTGAGTTTCTCCTGAACGTCTTTTTCTGTTTTAGGCTTTACTTTTACTTCCAGTACATTTTTTGCGGGATCCAGATTCGCATCGCCGGAATTTTTAATGCCCCACTGACCGGTTTGGGAATTGAAAATAACGGACCATTCCTTTTCCCCCGGAGTCATAAAAAGGC
>DASSGT010000588.1:0-5566 GCA_035693345.1 Puia sp.
ATATTTTTATCGGGCCTTCAAACGTATGCTGTGTCTTGCTACTCTGGTTTTACAGCACCACATTCAAAAAAAAATTGCTGATCGGGAACATCCTGATATCGCTTTTAACAGCCTGGGTGATTGGTGTTCTATACCTGGCGGAATTCCGTTTGCATCGTTTCGTGGATCCCGAATTCCATGGGGCACTTTCCAGGATTTATAAATTCACCGTGGTATATGCATCATTTGCTTTTATCATTTCCCTCGTTCGGGAAGTGATCAAGGATATGGAAGATATGGAAGGTGACGCACGCTATAATTGCCGGACGATGCCACTGGTATGGGGACTGAACGCTGCAAAATTCTTCTGCGTCTGCTGGCTGACCATATTGGTTGCCGCGCTGATCTTTATTCAGTTTTATGTGTTACAATACAAATGGTGGCTGACAATCATTTATACATGTTTCGGAGTGATTTATCCAATACTTCGCGTATTGAAAAAATTAATGGGAGCCGATCAGCCTGCCCAGTTTCATCAGCTCAGCCAAATCGTTAAAGCCATTATGCTGATGGGCATTCTTTCCATGATATTTTTAAAATTGTATACTTCATGGATCGGATAATCCTTGCCTCGGCGTCTCCCCGAAGAAAACAATTATTGGAGTGGGCAGAAATTCCATTTGATATTATACCCAGTGATGCCGACGAAATGGTACCCGATAAGTTACCCGTTTCCGAAATTCCTGTATTTCTTGCCAGTCAGAAAGCCGCCATTGTCCGGAAAAAAATTACAAACGAAAAAATCATCCTGGCAGCAGACACCATTGTTGTATTAGATAATCAGATGCTCGGAAAACCCCTGGACAGATCCGATGCCATTCGAATGCTCATGCTTTTATCAGGGAAAGTGCACGAAGTGATCACGGGTGTCTCTCTTACAAATACAAAAAAAGAAATCCTTTTTGCAGAAACAACACGCGTTCGTTTTCACTCACTCTCAAAGCCGGAAATAGAACATTATGTTGATCGTTATCAGCCATATGATAAGGCCGGTGCCTACGCAATTCAGGAATGGATTGGTGTAACCGGCATACATTCCATTGAAGGCGATTTTTATAATGTCATGGGTCTTCCTGTTAGCCGGGTACTACAGGAACTGAAATCATTTTAAGGCAAAGCCTTAAAATGATTTCAAGTATGGAAGACTGGAAGACTGGAAGTATTAGTTTGAAAGGTTATTACTCTAGTATTTTCAGTCTTCCAGTCTTCCAGTCTTCCACACTTGTTAACCGGTTTTTCCCCCGCAAGTAGTGGTGTTTTTCACTTTTCATCCGGTCATGTCATGGACTATTTTTACCGGAACCATGCCACTGATGACGGAAAAATTATTACAATTCATTTGGAAGCACAGATATTTTAATCAACAAAAACTGGAATTAACAACCGGTGAATCGATGACCATAGATTATCCGGGTGAATTAAATACCTGTCAGGGTCCCGATTTTGTTAATGCGCGTATTCGCATCAATGGCCATTGCTGGATCGGAAGTGTTGAATTGCATTTGTATTCATCCGGGTGGACAAAACACAATCACACAGACGACGAAAACTATCAAAACGTTATGCTCCACGTCGTTTGGAAGCAGGACCGGCTGGAAATTCAAAGAAATATCCCGCAGCTCGAATTGTGTCACAGGATTCCAAAACTTATGCTGGATACTTATGCAGGGTGGATGGCCAGGCCTGTCTTTATCCCCTGTGAATTATCAGCATCAAAAACTGATTATTTCAAATGGGAAAAATGGGCATCCCAACTTCTGATCATGCGCCTGAACCGGAAAATGCATCAAATTCTGGATTCCCTGCGATTAAATCAATATCATTGGGAAGAACAGTTGTGGTGGATGATGGCAAGGAATTTCGGAAACCCCGTTAATGCTTCTGCCTTTGAGTCAATTGCAAAAAGCATCCCTTTTCCCCTGTTGGCAAAGCACCGCCATCATTTTATTCAACTGGAAGCATTATTAATGGGTCAGGCCAATCTGCTTGCCCGGGATTTTCATGACACTTATCCTACAATGCTCAAAAAGGAATATGATTTTCTGATAAAGAAGTATCATTTAAAGAAAATATATGAGCCTGTACATTTGTTACGGATGAGGCCGGAGAATTTTCCCTGCATCCGTCTTTCGCAGCTCGCTGCCATTTGTTTTCAGTCGACTGCCCTGTTCGCGTGGATTTTGGAATGCGAAACCATTTCACAGTTAAGGAAAAAACTGATGGTCAAAGCAAATGACTACTGGCATAATCACTATGTCTTTGATAAGGTTTCCATTTTCCGGGAAAAAATACTTGGAGGGGATATGTGTGACAACATTATAATTAATAGCATCATTCCGTTATTGTATACCTATGGAAAAATGATTCCCGATGCTGCTGTTTTAAAAAAGGCAGTCGGTTGGCTGTCACAAATGTCTGCAGAACAAAACGAACTCATGAAGAGCTGGAAAAGGATAGGGGTATCTGTAAAAAAGGCGGCAGGCTCACAGGCTCTGACCGAATTGAAAAAACAATTCTGTGACCAGAGAAAATGTCTGGAATGCGAAATCGGTAAATATTTGCTACAGCCGGATAAGCCTTTTAATAATTAGAAAATTGTTCCGCTGCGGTGGGCCAGTTAAAATTCACCTCAACAACTATTTCCGGGTGAATACTAAGCATAACCGGACAGGTTTCTGCTGCTCTCTGAAGTATGATGATTTGTTTTTCACTCAACCGCAGACTCGCCGGCAAATGAAATGTTAAATTAATACCGGACATTCTTCGGGGTTCCGCTTTCATTATTTTTTGTATTTCTATCCGTGTACCCTTCAGTTCGATTTTATGATCACGCGCCTTTTGTCCCATGATCGTTAGCATACAGGATCCCAGGGCAGTCGCCACAAGATCTGACGGAGAAAATCTTTCGCCTTTTCCCTGATTATCAACAGGTGCGTCAGTTTCTATTGTTGTACCGGATGCAATATGAAGAGCAACCGTTCTAAGTTCTCCCTCGTAAATAACTGTAGAGGTCATACATTTTTTCATAAATTTACAGCAGTAATTCCAATCATGCCGGCAAAAAACGTCTTGTTTCTATTCTGCCTTATTCTGTTCACCCTTCCCGCCCTGGCCCAACAACCCGGAACACCCGTATACAGCAATGATAAAAATGCTGCCAAAAAACAGCGGATAAATCAAATGATGAAAATGGAAGAGGAGGGCAACCTGATTTTTAATCATTATAATGTTTTCGGATTTAAGTTGGCTACGAATGGATACGGAATCTTCTACGAGAGAGGTAAATTTATTACCAACACCAAAAGCCGGATAATCAATTTTGAACTGAATGAAATAAAAGATCCGAAAGATCATAAAGAAGCCGTTTCAGGAGATGGGTATACATATAATTATGTATCCGTTGGACGACTGAATAACTTTTATGAACTGAAGGTCTCACTGGGTCAGCAATTCCTGCTGGGCGGGAAAGGAAATAAAAACGGGGTAGCAGTAACTTATTTGTATAGCGGTGGATTATCTCTGGGTATGTTGAAACAATATGTCTTGAACGTATATCCGGCGCAAAGTCTGTATTCTATAAAGAGCACATACCCGACGATATTTGATAGTGCCTATATCGTATATGATGCCCTGGGATTAAGTGGTGGATGGAATCATTTGACTTTTTCACCCGGATTAAATGCCAAGTTGGCGATGCGGTTCGACTATGGTCGTTACAATACAAATATTGCTGCATTTGAAACGGGCGTAACAGCAGAATACTATCTGAATGAAATGCCGCTCATGGCATATGTACCGCCCAAACACCTGTTTTTCAACGCCTATATCAGCATCATGTTTGGCAAACGAAAGTGACGCGCTGAGAATATGCCTGTTTCAGTGTAACTTTGTCCTTTGATTACATATGCAGGAACTTCCCGTTATTTCTTCCTCCGACACGACGGAACCACACAATAAAAAACCGAACTGGCTTCGAGTTAAACTCCCCATCGGTGAAAACTTCAGGCAGGTCCGTAATCTTGTTGATCAGCATAAGCTTCATACGATCTGTGAAAGCGGTAATTGCCCGAATATGGGCGAATGCTGGGGAGCTGGCACGGCAACATTTATGATTCTTGGAAATATCTGCACACGCAGCTGTGGATTTTGTGCAGTAGCTACCGGGAAACCACTACCGGTAGACTGGGATGAACCTCAAAGAGTTGCTGAAGCGATTTATCTGATGAAGGTCAAACATGCCGTAATAACTTCCGTTGACCGTGATGAAATAAAAGACGGTGGTAGTATTATCTGGCAGAATACGATCCGGGCTGTGAAATCTTTGAATCCGGAAACCACTCTGGAAACACTCATACCGGATTTCAAAGGGGAAGAGGAAAATATCCTTCGGATTATAGAGGCTGCCCCGGAAGTTGTTTCGCATAATATTGAAACTGTAGAGAGACTTACCAAACAGGTGAGGATCCAGGCAAGATACTGGAGGAGTATGCAAACACTACAGATCCTGAAAAAGGGCGGTATGCGCACAAAAAGTGGTATTATGCTCGGACTCGGTGAGCAAAAAGAAGAAGTAATTCAAACCATGAAGGACTTGGCAAACAGCGGGGTGGATGTGATCACCATCGGTCAGTATCTCCAACCCACTAAAAAGCATTTACCGGTTGTTCGTTTTGTTCATCCTGATGAATTTGCTGAATTCAGGGAAATCGGCTACGAACTTGGACTGGATTATGTAGAAAGTGGTCCACTGGTTCGGTCTTCTTATCACAGCGAAAGACATGTTTTTCAGGGTTATGGCCGCAATCTATGGCTACAGGAAAAAGCTCTGGCTGCTAAGAATTAAAATCCGGCGTTTAATATAATAACTGTACGTTCAGCATATTAACTTCAAAAGAGATCTTCTGCTTTGAACGTGAAAGAGATTACTTTGATGAGCCGGATCCATTTTAAAGTACATTTTAAGTTCAACTGAAAGAGGCAACGCTTTGATATTCACCGAATCTTACCGAGCAGTAAACTCTCAAGCTCCATTGTTTTACAGGATAGGTCTCTGAAATAATCGACCATTCTATCTTTATTACCGATTTATGCCTGACCAATGCATCCCGTTGGCATGACGGCAGCCGACAAAAGAAAAGTCTCTATAAGGTCTCTATAATTTCTCTGTAAGGTCTCTATAAGCTACCCAGTTATTGAAATAAGGAAATTGCAGAATCCGGCTGGCGTCAAATGCCGGTTAGAAATCACATTTAACGCCAAAGCCGGAATTCTACTTTTCTTCAACTGCTTATGGAGCCGGAGGAGGAGGTGGAGGTGCTGGTGCTCCCGGAGGAGGTGCAGGCGGCGCACCAGGACGTGTCGGTGCACAACTCGCAAAGAATGCCAGACATAATAGGGCGATAATAATCTTTTTCATAATACACGATTTTTAAATGATACCAGTCAGACTGGCTAACCATATATTTGAAAAATCATGCCACCGACATCAAAAAATTATGTCCGTTTTAGTAGATATATTGAAGGTAAT
>DASSGT010000589.1:0-3797 GCA_035693345.1 Puia sp.
CTAAATGGGTTTACAGAAAAACAGTTTGTTTTACCATTCGGGGACTTGTCATTTTGGTTAGGTCTCGCAGCAATAACACTAGTCACAGGACTCATTTCCGGTGTCTACCCTGCCTTTTTTCTGTCTTCTCTGGAACCCGCCTCCACTTTAAAAGGTATATTGAAATTCAGCACCGGTTCATGGTGGCTTCGGAGGGGGTTGACGATTTTTCAGTTTACACTTTCTATCCTGATGATTATAGGAATGATCATGATCGCTAAGCAGGTCACCTTTCTGCAAACGGCCGATTCGGGATATAACAGAGAAAATCTTGTGTACGTTTCTTTGGAAGGTGATCTTCCCAAAAAATATGAACTTTTGAAGCAGGAAGTTTCAAAAATCAACGGCATTCAATCCATCACAGCGATTTCCCAGGTGCCTACTTCCATCCAAAATGGAACGACGAACGTGGAATGGAATGGAAAAGACCCAAATACTAAACCGGGTTTTACGCGGGCTGCTGTCGAATATGATTTTGTAAAAGTGATGAAGCTTCAATTAAAAGAAGGACGCGATTTCTCACCTGATTTCATCACTGATTCTTCAGCATATCTGATCAATGAATCTGCCCTGAAGTTGATTGGCTATAAAGATCCCATTGGAAAGTCATTAACTTTCTGGGGGGAAAAAGGAAGGATAATCGGAGTTTTGAAAGATTTCCATTTCGCGTCACTTCATGGGGCCATTAAACCATTAATCGTTCGTTTAGGAGAAAAATATGGAGCACGTAATTTTGCGTTACTGCGAATAGAAAAAGGCAGGACAAATGAAACATTGCATGCGCTCGAAAAACTATTCAAAACATTAAACCCACAATTCCCCTTCACGTATCAATTTTCGGACGAGGAGTACCATAAACTTTATAAAAACGAACAGGTTATTACTAAACTGGCAGACAGCTTTACATTCATAGCGGTTTTCATTTCATGTCTTGGTTTATTGGGACTCGCCATATTTACGATCGAACAACGGATGAAAGAAATTGCAATTAGAAAGTTATTGGGTGCAAGTGTTTTATCTCTGGTAAGCTTTATTTCTAAAGAATTTTTGGTCCTTGTTCTGGCTGCCTGGGTCATTGCTGTGCCTGCCGCCTGGTGGGCAATGGATTCCTGGCTGCAAAATTATGCTTATCGAGTTTCCACCAGCTGGCAAGTTTATATCCTGGCGGGACTGTCGGCAATTTTGATCAGTCTCAGCGTCATAAGTTTTAATACGATTAAAGCAGCATTGGCCAATCCGGTAAAAAGCTTGAAAACTGAATAATCAACGTCATAAAATACCCACCACGATACATCCAGGGACCTCTTCAGTATGGCGTTTTAAGGCTTTGTAGATTCACCCCCTTTCTTGTCGCATTTATACAGCATAAAATCCTGAAAT
This sequence comes from Puia sp., assembly GCA_035693345.1. Lineage (GTDB taxonomy): Bacteria > Bacteroidota > Bacteroidia > Chitinophagales > Chitinophagaceae > Puia. The sequence continues at coordinate 1,420 of DASSGT010000589.1, forward strand.
GCTTTTAATCTTTGTACTGTCAATGGTGACATGCATAGTATAATGAATTGTATTTTTTTAATTATCAATATAATTTAAAGAACGATTTATGAAAAAGGTATTTAAAGCATCCAATATTTCAAAACAGGTATTGATAGTGGCTGTGTTTTTCCTGGCAGTATTTCAATCGAGAGGACAACAGATCAAACCGGCCGCCAGCGGCTACGCACCTGTCAATGGCCTTAAAGTGTATTATGAAGTATACGGAGAGGGCAGGCCCATTGTTTTATTGCATGGTGCTTTTTATACCATTGAGATGAACTGGGCGCAATTAATACCCGAATTGTCAAAGACCAGGAAAGTGATTGCCATTGAATTGCAGGGGCATGGACACACGCCCTATTCCGACAGAAAATTAGATTTTCCCACGCTGGCAAGTGACGTGGAAGGCGTGATGAATTATTTAAAGGTCGATAGTGCAGATGTGGCGGGCTATAGCATGGGTGGCTCCGTGGCTTACCAGCTGACGATACAAAGTCCTAAACGCGTGAGAAAACTGGTGATCATTTCTTCTACTTATAAAACGAGCGGCTGGCTGCCTTCCGTGACGAATGGCCTTAAATCGCTGAAGCCCGAATTTTTGACGAATACACCGCTGCATACGGGCTATGACGCGGTGGCGCCCGACAAAACAAAATGGACAGCATTCCTGGAATCGATGATTGCTTTTGCGGGCACGTCCTTCGATATGGGCGATTCCAATATCGCGAAAATCTCGGCGCCTGTGCTGATCATCTCGGGCGACAACGACGGCATTGATAAACTGGAGCTGGCAAAAACCTACCGGCTCCTCGGCGGTGGCGTCGCCGCCGATCTCGGCCCCATGCCCAAATCGCATCTGGCCATCGTCCCATCACAAACTCATGTCACCCTGATGATGCAGACAAAAACCATTTTAGATTACATGAACGCTTTTTTAAATTAAAAGTAAAAGGCCATCGTGATTTTAAGTCTTAGTGAATCACGATGGCCGTCCGGATGTCTATGGTAACCGGCTTACATCAGGAACTCTTCGGACACAACCTTCCCGCCACTAACCTTGTAAATGCAGAGTTCTTTGTGAGTCATGCGTCCGCGTCCTTTCATAGTTACATCGATGAACATGGTCAGGGCGAAAGAATCGGTTGCGATCAGCGGATCAGAGATCTCAAATCCATGCTGCTGCTCTACCATTTCGTTCCATTTTTGTCCTTTGGCGAGAATCGCCGGGAGGCCCTTGGTTTCACGGGCAAAATCGGGACTTTCCATGGGTTCAATACTGACCGCATTGGAAGAAAACAGTTCTTTGAGAGCGTGCTCAAACTGACCCTGGTCGCAGAGTTCTTTCAGGCGAAGGGCGATTTGTTCTGTTGTCATAAAATTTAGTTTAATGGTTAAAGGCTGATTGATTTATAAATGGGCTGCTAAAATATATAGTATTATTTATACTAAAAAATTTAGTTTATCAATTTGGCATTTCAGGCAGCAGATAATTAAGTGCATTCAGAAATGATTCGGCCAGACAACCTTTTTTACGTTCTGCTTATCGCCTCTTTATTGATCTGTTCCGGGTGGAACCTCCAGGCTCAAAGTGCACCCTGGCAAAATAAAATGCAACAGGTCCCTGGTCGAATAGAATTTGAGTACTATGACGAAGGGGGAGAAGGAGTTGCCTATCATGATTCAGATTCGACGAACAACGGAAGTGGCAAACTCAATCCACCCAACGGGACTTTCCTGAATGAGTTCAGGATGAAAGAAGGGGTGGGTATTTCCTATACGAAACCGAATAATATCGACGATAACTCATCCAACAAAGTTCCGCGCGATATGAACAAGCTCTATGTGGGGTGGACCAAACCAGGCGAATGGATCAACTACACGGTCAACGTAAACGAGACTGGCAGATACACCATGAGTTTATTATATACTTCCAACGGAGACGGAACCATTTCATTTGATGTGGATGGAACGGATGCCACAGGTCCGCTGAAAATAAATTCAACATATGATGCGCGGGATACCACCGCCTGGCGACAATGGCATCACTGGAACAAGACAGATTCGCTTGGCTCCATCACAATGAAAAAAGGAGTTCATGTACTCACCCTGCACATCATTACAAACGGAAATATGAACCTCGATTATATGGATCTGACGATTGCTTTAAAAAAATGAAGCGGTGGTGAGAATCATGTCGTCTCGCGGTAAGAAAACTACTCAGAACAATCTCTCGTTTTTTGGCTTGACGCCCACCAGGCGGATATAGATCGTAGTCTGACCGCGGTGGTGAGCCTGATGTTCGAATGCTTTGAGCAACCACGCATAGCGTATATCTGTGATATCGCTCATGCCCGTAA
>DASSGT010000590.1:0-2895 GCA_035693345.1 Puia sp.
ACATTTTCATGTTTTCGGGCTTCGAAAACATCCCCCGGATCATCAGTATATATCGCCCCAGTTCAGTAAAAATATTCATGTTAATTGCTGAAAGTACAATTTATTTTTTTGTTCTTTTCCACCAGGGGGACCTGCGCATCGCTTCATCTGGTGTCTGCGGACATTTGGTTTGGGCATCAATGATTGCAACGAGTGCCATATTATAAATATTTCTTACTGAACTTCCAAGCTGGAGAACGTGTACAGGCTTTTTCATTCCCAGTAAAATCGGACCAATCGCATCAGCAGCTCCGAGCTCTTTTAAAATATTATAGGCAATATTACCGGCTGCCAGGTTGGGGAAAATCAGCGTATTCACTTCCTGATCTACCAGACTGCTAAAAGGATAATTTTCCCGAAGGATCTCATTATTCAATGCAATACTTGCCTGCATTTCGCCATCTACAATGAGATCCGGATCCTTCTGTTTTACAATCTCCGTTGCCCGGGCAACCAGCCTGGCTTCCGGCGAATTACTGGTGCCAAAATTTGAGTAACTCAACATGGCAATACGTGGCACTAATCCAAAATGCCTGACTTCTTTGGCTGCCAACAAAGTAATATCGGCCAGTTCTTCAGCGGTCGGGTTAAAATTCACCGTTGTATCTGCCAAAAACAAGGGTCCTTTTTTAGTGAGCATCAGATACATGCCAGCTATTTTTTTCACCCCTTCTTCCGTGCCAATAATCTCGATGGCCGGGCGGATAGTGTCCGGATAATTCTTCGTCAACCCGGAAATCATAGCATCCGCTTCACCTGATTCCACCATCATACAGCCAAAATAGTTTCGGTCACGAATAATCTTGGTCGACTCATATTTATTGAACCCCCTTCTCTGTCTCTTCTGAAAAAATATGTCCGTATACCGCTTGCGCCGTTCATCCTGTTCTTCACTGCGCGGATCCACAATGGGAAATTCCTCTATCTCAATTCGGTTGGCCGCAGCCGTTGCACGAATTCTTTCTTTATTTCCCAGCAGGATGGGGTATGCCACTCCTTCATCAAATAACAGTTGAGCAACTTTTAATATTTTGATGTTATCGGCTTCAGCGAACACCAAACGCCTTGGATCGCTTCTCGCTTTTGCTCCCAGTGCGCGGATCAGCTGATTGTCAAGACCCAAGCGTTTATTCAGTTCAATAGCATAGGTCTCCCAGTTATCAATTTTAATTTGTGCCACATTACTTTCGATGGCGGCTCTGGCGACTGCAGGAGCTACTGTGGACAATAGTCTTGGATCGAATGGTTTTGGAATAATATATCGTGGTCCAAAGCTGATCGTTTTTTCATCATAAGCCATGTTCACGATATCGGGAACAGGTGTTTTAGCAAGGTCCGCCAACGCGTGGACCGCTGCAAGTTTCATAGCCTCATTGATCTGCGTGGCGCGTACGTCGAGGGCTCCGCGAAATATAAAAGGGAATCCCAGTACGTTATTGACCTGATTTGGAAAATCGCTGCGTCCCGTTGCCATAATAAGATCTTCGCGAACAGCTGTAGCTTCATCATAAGGGATTTCAGGATCCGGATTGGCCATGGCGAATACGATCGGTCGTTTCGCCATGCTTTTGATCATGTCTGGTGTAACCGTATTGCCCACGCTCAGTCCGACAAAAACATCTGCATCTATCATCGCTTTTTCCAAAGTGATGTCTGACTTGTCAGTCGCAAACAGGGAACGATCTTCTTCCAGATCACGACGGTCTTTATGAAGCACGCCATCTTTATCAAATACAATAAAATTTTCTGTTTTTGCTCCGAGGGCTACATACAGTTTGCTGCAGGCCATTGCTGCGGCCCCGGCGCCATTGATTACAAACCTTACTTTTTCAATTTTTTTCTTTTGCAGTTCCAGTGCATTGATCAAAGCAGCGCTACTGATGATTGCAGTTCCATGCTGATCGTCATGCATTACGGGAATTTTCAAAGATGCCCGTAGTTGCCTTTCAATATAAAAACATTCGGGCGCTTTAATGTCTTCCAGGTTGATTCCGCCAAATGTGGGTTCCAGTGCTTTAACGATCTGCACAAATTTTTCCGGGTCGGATTCATTGATTTCTATGTCAAACACATCGATGTCTGCAAAGACCTTGAACAAAACACCCTTGCCCTCCATCACGGGTTTGGATGCCTCCGGTCCTATATTTCCCAGTCCCAGAACAGCCGTTCCGTTAGTAATTACAGCTACGAGGTTACCTTTCGCCGTATATTTATAAACGTCTTCTTTATTTAATGAAATTTCCTTACAAGGCTCTGCAACGCCGGGCGAATAAGCCAGGGAAAGGTCCCGCTGCGTTTTAGCTTCCTTGGTGGGGACTACTTCAATTTTACCCGGTTTCCCTTTTGAATGATATTCAAGCGCCTCTTCTCTTCTAAGTTGCTTTTTTTGCATAAAAATTATTCGGGTGGGTTTTGATGATCATGTATACTGGCGCCTAACCAGGCCATCATGCCCATGCCTTTTTCTATGGCAGATTCATCAATATTAAAAGTGGGAGTATGAACCCCTGACGTTATCCCTTTTGCCTCATTCATCACACCCAACCGGTAAAAGCAACCAGGAATTTCCTGTGTATAATATCCAAAATCTTCCGCACCCATACGTAGTTCCGTTTCCTGCACATTCTCAGTTCCAACAAATTCTTCCGCTTTCCTGCGTGCGATGGGATATAATGTCTCGTCATTATTGACAACGGGATATCCTACATCTACCAGCACGTCTATTTCCGCACCCATGCTTTGGCCAATTCCCTTACAGATCCGGTGTATGAGTTTATGTGCCTGAAAACGCCAGGTTTCGTCGATGGTGCGGAAAGTTCCCATGAGTTTGACTTCCGAAGGAATTACGTTGGTTGT
>DASSGT010000591.1:0-4208 GCA_035693345.1 Puia sp.
GGCGATGGAAAAAGTAGATATCAAAGCCTGCCTTTTTGTGACCAATTTCAGTAACCCGGTGGGAAGTTGTATGCCCGACGAAAAGAAAGAACAGCTTGTCCGGTTGTTGACAAAGAAAAAAATTCCATTGATTGAAGATGATATCTATGGGGAAATATATTTTGGAAAGAGCCGGCCGCGCACCTGCAAGAGCTATGATAAAAAAGGCTGGGTTCTTTTATGTTCGTCTGTTTCCAAATCACTGGCTCCCGGTTACCGGGTCGGATGGTGTATACCAGGCAGATTCAAGGATCAGATTATCCAGATCAAAAGTATGCATACGGTCACATCCGCAACACCTACACAGGCAGCCATTGCGCATTTTCTTGAGACGGGACGGTATGATTTGCATATGCGAAACCTGAGAAAGGCTTTGTTTACGCAATGTCAACAGTATATGCAGGCTGTGTTGGATTATTTCCCGCCGAACACGAAAATGACGCAACCCCGGGGTGGCTATGTATTGTGGATCGAACTGGATAAAAACATTGATGCGTTCAAACTATATCAGGAGGCAGTGTCGAAAAATATCAGCATAGCACCCGGGCAAATATTCAGTACCGATTCACGCTTCACTCATTTTATACGCATCAGTTTCGGGATCAGCTTTGATGACACAGTTGATAGGAGCATGCGTGTATTAGGGAACCTTATAAGAGGCCAGGGCTAAGGCGTATAAGGCTAAGGCGTAAGGCTAAGGCTAAAGCTCCCCACTCTTATACTCCTATACTCTTATACTCTTATACTTTCTTAAGCTTAGCAGTGAAGTGCCTCAACATGGCTGCTTCCTCAACAATTTGCAAACCCCTGATTTCTTCTCTTGCATGAAAGACTTCAATGATTACTTCAGCGACGTAATCAATATGGCTTTGTGTATATACTCTCCTTGGAATAGCCAGTCGCACCAGCTCGAGCTGAGCCGGCATGAGTTGCTTGTTTTCATCATATTTCCCAAACATGAGAGAACCAATTTCAACACCGCGTATCCCACCATGCACATATAAAGCTCCAACCAATGCCTGACCGGGATATTGTGTAACCGGAATATGCGAAAGAAATTTCTTTGCGTCAAGGTATACTGCATGCCCGCCGGCCGGTTGCATACTGGGAACACCGGCAGCTATCAGTTTATTGGCGAGGTATTCAATACTTCGTATCCGGTATTGTAAATAATTTTCGTCCATCACTTCTTTTAATCCGATGGCAATGGCTTCAAGATCTCTTCCCGCAAGTCCGCCGTACGTAGGAAACCCCTCCGTTATAACCAGGAGATTTCTGCATTTCAGCGCCAGTTCCTCATTACGCATAGCGAGAAAACCACCGATATTGGCGAACGCATCTTTCTTCGCACTCATGGTACAACCGTCTGCATAAGAAAAAAGTTCCCGCGCAATTTCGAATACCGGTTTATGACTATATCCCTCTTCCCGTAATTTGATAAAGTAGGAATTCTCAGCAAAACGACATGCATCAATAAAAACCGGAATATTATATTCTGAACAAATTTCCCTGACAGAACGGATATTTTGCATACTGACAGGCTGACCACCACCTGAATTATTGGTTACAGTTATTATACAAAGAGGAATATTTTCTGCACCCTTTTCCATGATCACCCGTTTCAGGGCGACCAGATCCATATTACCCTTGAAAGGAGCCGGAATCGCCGGATATTTTCCTTCTTCACAAATCAGGTCGATTCCCTCTGCACCTGAAAATTCTATATTGGCCCGGGTGGTATCGAACAATGTATTACTTAAAAAATATTTCCCCTTTCCACCCAGGATACTGAATAATATTTTTTCGGAAGCCCTGCCCTGATGAGTCGGAATCACCAAAGGCATCCCGGTGACTTCCTGTATGGTTTCTTCAAAACGAAAGAAACTCGGACTGCCTGCATAGGACTCATCGCCATGCATGATTCCGGCCCATTGACTGCTGCTCATAGCACTGGTTCCGCTGTCGGTCAGTAAATCGATCAATACATCCTTCGACCGGATCAGGAATGGATTATAGAAAGCGTTCTCCAGAATGAGTTTTCGTTCTTCCGCCGTATTGAAATAAATGGGCTCAACAGATTTTATTCTGAATGGTTCTATGATTGTTTTCATACAACAACATCAATTAATATGAATTTAAAAAGAAAAGAATGATTTGAAGGAATCCGCAGAAAACTCAGGAAGGACGACTAATGATATTTTTCCAAATCTGCATTGGGCAAAGATGGTATTTATGAAGCAGAAGAAAAAATTAAAACCAGTATTGTTTCTTATTTTTATTAACCTCTTGCAGTAAATACAGATGGAAAATAAAAAACCGATTGCCGTTTCACGATGGTACCGTCTGATACCGGTCGTTTTTATAACGTATAGCCTGGCCTATCTTGACCGCGCCAATTTCGGATTTGGTGCTGCCGGGGGAATGGCCGCGGATCTGCATATAACTTCCACCATGTCTTCCCTGATGGGATCATTATTTTTTTTAGGTTATTTCTTCTTTCAGATTCCCGGAACAATCTATGCATCCAATAAAAGTGCAAAGAAATTAATATTCTGGTCACTGATCCTATGGGGATTGTTTGCGATGGCCACCGGACTGATCAGCAATGTAAAAGTTTTACTTGTTATCCGGTTTATGCTGGGTGTTTTTGAAAGTGCCGTTTTCCCTTCGATGATTGTTCTAATCAGCCGGTGGTTTACAAGAGAGGAACGATCAAGAGCCAATACATTGCTGATGTTTGGTAATCCCGTGACGATCCTTTGGATGTCTATCATCTCCGGATATTTAATCCGGGCGCTCGGCTGGCGGTGGATGTTTATCTGGGAAGGAATTCCGGCCATTGTGTGGGCCTTCTTCTGGTGGAGACTGGTCAATGACAAACCCGGTGAGGCAAACTGGCTAAACAAGGATGAAAAGAAATCACTGGCAGATTTGTTGGAGAAGGAACAGCAGAATATTAAACCGGTAAAGAATTATGCTACTGCTTTCAAATCGAAACTGGTTATACTGTTATGTCTTTTGTACTTATTGTGGAGTTTCGGTATATACGGATTTGTAATCTGGCTGCCTTCCATCTTACACGCAGCGCCCGGTATTGGCATTGTAAAAACCGGCTGGCTATCGGCTGTTCCCTATTTGATATCTATCATTGCCATGATCATCGTATCTTATTTTTCCGATCGATCGTTAAACAGAAAAATTTATATCTGGCCATGTTTTCTTCTCGGGGCTATAGCTTTCTATTGCTTATACCTGGTTGGATCTGATCATTTCTGGCTATCATTTTCCCTGCTAAGCCTGGCGGGTGTAACGATGTATGTACCGTACGGTCCTTTCTTTGCGCACATTACAGAAATATTACCGGCAAATATCGCGGGAGGAGCCATTGCCCTGATCAACAGCTTTGGGGCGCTGGGTGCATTTGGCGGTTCTTACCTTGTTGGATATTTAAATGGAATCACCGGCGATTCCGCCACCTCCTATCTGGTCATGGCAGCGTCACTTTTACTTTCGTCCATAGCAGGAATCATTGCGGTAAAAGAACCCGGTAAACTGTTCTCTATTTCCAAAGCCAGACCTTAATTAAAATTGGCTGAAAATATGACACATGATTTGGAATTTCTCCGTTGTACATACCCTGACCCATATCAGTGAATGTGAGTGTACAGATTTTTTCATTGCCGGTTGTATAAACAGATCCTGACAACTGGCCGCCGTGAAAGCTTATTGCACAACAGGGGAAAAACTGAAATTCCATTCCTTCATTTACCAGCTGTAAGGCGTATACCTCGTCGACGGTTGCCCCGGCTTCTTTTAGAAGCTGCGTGAAATCGCTTTTCAGAACATGTGGCCCCTGACCGACCCAATTGCTATCGGTAATATAAATGACTTGCTGGTGTGATACAGAAGGCGAGTCTGTAATACAGGGATTACAGATATGGCTGACATTATTCACCGAATCTTTTTTACACGAAATTGAAATAAGGATGAAAACAATGCATCCTGAGAAAAATAATCGTTTCATAGTTGTAAGTTTTAGGGGTTGTTCATTTAATGGATCGAAATGATCCAATGAAAGGAAACATCAGGCCGTTTCCATATACACATATATGCTCTTTAAACCTCCGATAAAAATCTTACCGCCGGCAGAAAACCCCGATGAACCGTTG
>DASSGT010000592.1:0-2022 GCA_035693345.1 Puia sp.
AACACTTGGATATGTATTTGAAGCAATCCGGTTAACAAAAAAGGAATTAAACAACCGCGTACCACTGATCGGTTTTGCTGGCGCTCCATGGACCCTCTTATGCTATATGATAGAGGGAAAGGGCTCGAAAACATTTGACTCTGTAAAAACATTCTGTTATACACAGCCCGAACTGGCACACCGATTATTACAAATGATTACAGATACTACGATTGCCTATTTGAAATTACAGGTAAAAGCGGGAGCGGATGTTATTCAGTTATTTGATTCCTGGGGTGGATTACTGAGCCCTGACGATTTCGAATTGTTTTCATTGCAATATATGCGTCAGATCATACACTCATTGAAGGATGAAGTGTTGACAATATTATTCGCAAAAGGAGCCTGGGGTTCTATTCCTGAAATGGCAGCTACCGGTACTGCCGGCATCGGGCTGGACTGGTGCATTCGACCGGAGACTGCGAGGAAAATGTCCGGGCAATCTGTTACGCTCCAGGGAAATCTGGATCCGGCCCGTCTGCTGAGTCCGTTATCTGAGTTAAAAAAGAATGTAACCAGGATGTTAAATGGGTTCGGACCGGGAAGGTATATCGCAAATCTGGGTCATGGGATACTTCCTCATGTTCCGGTGGATCATGCAAAGTTTTTTGTGGACACAGTTAAAAATCATAGCTACGTGAACCGGGAGAAAGTATATTCATCTTTATAAGAATGAATGATTACAGCACATATCAAAAGCAGGATGTCGCATTACGTGAACGCTGGATTCATTTTATTTATTCATTACAGGATACAATCTGTGATGCGCTGGAAAAATCAGATGGCTCGGCGCATTTTGTGGAAGACGACTGGCAAAGATCTGAAAATGGCGGAGGTGGGAAATCCAGAATTATTCAAAACGGCCGGGTATTTGAAAAGGGAGGCGTTAATACGTCCGTCGTTTATGGATCTGTTACTGATACCATGAGAGCCCAATTAAAAATTGACGGATCAGGCTGGTTTGCCTGCGGCTTATCCATCGTGCTTCACCCATCAAATCCCTTTGTACCCACTATTCATGCCAACTGGCGTTATTTTGAATTATACAATGAAACGGGGTATCTCATTGACCGATGGTTTGGTGGCGGAACTGATCTGACCCCTTACTATTTGTTTAGAGATGATGCCAGTCATTTTCATAATACTTTGAAACGAACGCTGGATCCATTCGGTACCGATTTATACAGGCAGTATAAAAAGAATTGTGATATATATTTCTCAAATCATCATAGAAATGAAGAAATGCGTGGGATCGGCGGCATTTTTTATGATTACCTGCGTCCGGCAGATGAGGAAGATGCCGAAAAACTCTTTTGTTTTCAGGAGGCAAATGGAAACGCTTTTTTGAAGGCTTATCTGCCCATTGTTGAAAAAAGAAAAACAATAGCTTTTGGTGAAAAAGAAATCAGGTGGCAGGAAATCAGGCGCGGGCGATATGTGGAATTTAATCTGATCCATGATCGCGGAACATTGTTTGGATTAAAAACAAACGGCAGAACAGAGAGTATCCTGATGAGTCTGCCACCCCGGGCAAGATGGGTGTATAACTATCAGCCTGACCCCGGGAGCGCAGAAGACGAATTATTGCAGGCATGTCTGCACCCGAGAGATTGGATAGAACCGGAGTAACTAATTGGATTGGAGCCTGGTCAACAATTTGGCATTGTGGAATTATAAATAATTGCTTCGCAATTATTTTGTAAGGATGTGCAAATGAAATTTAGAATTGAATTCTTAATTAAATTTTAGATTTCATTCCCACAACTTCACAATTTCGCAATTTCATGTTTCCCAATTTTTGATAAGGAAATGAAAAACCAGTAAACGAAATGACGATGAAATAATTAATATGTATCTACAAAAACGTTCCAGAATATTGCGATCCAGCCCGGCGGTCAGAAGCCTGGTGGCTGAAACCCAATTAAAGACATCTGATTTTATTGCTCCTCTTTTTATTGATGAAGGAAAAGGCATTCGTCAGGA
>DASSGT010000593.1:0-4979 GCA_035693345.1 Puia sp.
GTTATGGAAAGGGAAAGCTTTGAAGATCCTGAAACAGCAGAGATCATGAATCGGCTTTTTGTAAACATTAAGATAGATCGTGAGGAAAGACCCGACCTTGACCAGATCTATATGGATGCCGTTCAGGCTATTGCCGGTAACGGCGGGTGGCCGCTGAATGTATTTCTCACGCCAGAAGGCAAACCTTTTTACGGAGGCACTTATTTCCCGCCGGTGAACCTGCATAATCGTGCTTCCTGGAAATCGGTGTTGCAAAGCATTTCCGATGCATTCAGGGATAAAAGAAAGGAAATCGATGAACAGGCAGAAAACCTGACCAATCATATCGCAGGGTCCGTTTTCGGAACCCAGGTTCCGGCTGAAGGCCAGATTTTCAATATGGAAGATGTTCAGATGATCCGGGATCAATTAATGAAAACAGCCGATCATAAAAGTGGAGGATTTGGTACAGCCCCGAAATTTCCCCAATCTTTTTCAATCCGGTTTCTGCTTCAGAACTTTTATTATACCGGTGATCAGGAATCTCTCGATCAGGCCTGCCTTTCCCTGGATAAGATGATTTATGGAGGTATTTATGACCAGTTGGCCGGAGGGTTTGCGCGATATTCCACAGACGATGAATGGCTGGCCCCTCATTTTGAAAAAATGCTATATGATAATGCCCTTCTGATTATTGTCCTGAGTGAAGCATACCAATTAACCGGGAAACCCCATTATTCAAGAGCTATCCGGGAAACAATGGATTTTGTTCAAAATGAATTGTCCTCAAAGAAAGGAGGGTTTTACTCGGCTTTGGACGCAGATAGCGAAGGTGAAGAGGGTAAATTCTATACGTGGAGGAAAAATGAAATACTGGATGTTCTGGGCCCGCACGGTGAAGATTTTTGTTCTGTTTATGATGTCAGTGAAAAGGGCAACTGGGAGGGGAAAAATATCTTAAGAATAAAATTTCCGGAAAGTGTTTTTTTTAACAAAAAAGATCCGAAATTGAGTGAGATGGTCGAAAAGGGCCTTGGATTATCCGAGGAAGATGCAAGACTAATTGACTGGAGACGGAGGTTACTGGAGAAGAGAAATGAAAGGATAAGACCAAGACTGGATGATAAAATCCTGCTCGGCTGGAACGCTTTAATGATTACAGCTTGTTGTAAAGCGTATTCAGCTCTGGGAGATCAGAAATACAGGATTTTGGCCTTAAAAAACATAGCTTTCCTGGAGGAAAAAATGAGAGGCGAAGGCGCAAATTTTTTCATTCATTCCTATAAAAATACCGCGGAGAACGATACGAAAGCAGCCATAGGAACGGATCAGCCTGACACAGGCAATGACAGACAGAATATTCCGGCATTTTTGGACGATTATGCATTCCTGATTGAATCTTATATTCAATTACAGGAAATAACGGGCGAAGCTGAATTTCTGATCCGGGCCAAAACACTTACTCACTGGGTATTGGAAAATTTCAGTGAGGAAGACACCGGATATTTTTTTTACACGCATTCAGCTCAGAATGATGTTATTGTACGGAAACGGGATATGTATGACGGGGCTACTCCTTCGGGAAATGCGGTCATGGCGCTAAATTTGTTATATCTGGGAACTGTTTTTGATGTGAGTGAATGGAAACAGAGGGCTGCCGGGAGTGCTGCAGGTCTGAAAGATGTGATTAAACGATATCCCGGATCTTTTGCCTTTTGGGCAACTTTGATAAATGCCCTCACGTATCCATTATATGAGATTGTGCTGGCAGGTACCTATTCTGTGGAAAAACATAAAGAATTTTTAGAAAAATTAATCCCAAATCGGATTTTTCAAATATCCTCCGATAGCCATCAAATATCCTCCGTCAACCATCCAGAACTTCCCATTTTGAGAAATAAACCTGTTGTGGGACAGTCCCAGTTCTTTCTGTGCCGGGATTATTCTTGCCAACAGCCTGTAAAAGAAGTCTCTGAATTAATCCGCCTCTTAAAAAACTCTTAAAAAACCCGTTGAAACAGGCCGATTTAACAATAAGACGGACCTTTCGGCCGTTTATAAACTTGTTGGCAAAACTTTGACTTCTAAAAAATAAATTTTATACTTGTGATGAAAGATAATCAAAGGAGATTTTCTCAAAAGACTATTTTTGTCCAATACCCTTTAATAAAATGAAAATGAAAAACCTGTCCATTCTGTTGACACTTGGTATGGCTGTGGGCCTTGCAAGTTGTAGTAAACTAGGTAATTCCGGCAAAGGATTACCGGACGACGGACAATTACATGGCGCTGCCCCGGCCAGCAGGTATAACCTGAGTAAGCCTCCCGGAATGGTATATATACCACCCGGAACCTTCCACATGGGACCCAGCGATGAAGACATCAATTACGCGTATACAGCCCGTAACAAACAGGTATCCATTAACGGATTCTGGATGGACGCGACTGAAATTACCAATAATGAATACCGCCAATTTGTAAACTGGGTGCGCGACTCAACCGCTGCAACTCTTATGCAGTATGGTAAGGAAGTGGATGGCAAATTCCAGGTAGACTGGAAGAAGGCGCAGACTATTAAATGGGGTGATAAAGCTACAATTGAAAAAATTGATCAGCTGATCCTGACGCCTGAAAACAGAATTTTCGGTAAAAAGGAAATTGACCCTTCCAAACTTATTTTCCATTCCGAAACATTTGACCTGAAAGAGGCTGCTAAGAAAGTCAATGAAGGGAAAGTGCGTTCGCAGTTTATTGTTAAGAAAAACATACCCATCTATCCGGATACACTGGTGTGGGTTAGAGACTTTTCTTATTCTTACAATGAACCGATGACAAAACGATATTTCTCCCATCCTGCCTTCGGGAACTATCCTGTGGTTGGGGTTAACTGGAACCAGGCAACTGTGTTCTGTGAGTGGAGAACGATATACCTGAATTCCTATCTCGACAAAACAAAAAAGGCAAACGAGAGCCCTTTTCGTTTACCTACAGAAGCAGAGTGGGAATATGCGGCCCGCGGCGGACGCTCGCAATCTATGTTTCCGTGGGGTAACTATTACCTGAGGAATAAGAAAGGCTGTCTGCTCGCTAACTTCAAACCAGGTCGCGGTAACTATCCTGAAGATGGTGCTTTCTACACGGCACGTGCCGATGCTTACTGGCCTAATGATTTTGGTCTGTATTGCATGGCAGGAAACGTTGCAGAATGGACTTCGTCAGTTTATTACGAAGGAGCTTACAACTTCCAGCATGATATGAACCCAGACATTCGTTACAACGCCAAGGATTCCGATCCTCCGCGTATGAAACGTAAAGTGATTCGTGGCGGTAGCTGGAAAGACGTGGGTTATTTCCTGCAGACCAGTACGAGAACGTACGAGTACCAGGATACAGCCAAATCATACATCGGTTTCCGTTGCGTGATTGATCTGCCGTCTTCCCTGGCCAAGAGATAATTGATATTTATCGGGAACAATAAAATTTTTTAAAACAAACAACGTTTGAATTTATAACGTCACGCGGAAAACCGTTTCTGCGGCCCTTACAACACCTATTAAAAACTAAAAAACTTAAAACTATGTCAGCCGGAGTTTCAAAATCGACCGAAAAGCTCGTAAACATCATCGTCTGCGTCGGAGCAGCCGTAGTAATCTTTGGTGCATGGCAGAAAATCACCCACCAACGGTTGGCTGACTTCTTCCTTACAGCAGGTCTGCTTACAGAAGCATTAATATTTATAGTGTATGCCTTTCTGCCGCCTCCGGGAGGTGAAATGCATGCGCTGGCTGAAGCCCTGCCAAAACTGGCTGGTGCGGGTGCAGGTAATCCTTCTTTACAACAGATGGATAAAATGATGCAGGAAGCTGATATCACTCCAACGAACCTGGCTAAGCTGAGCGATGGTTTTAAGAAATTCGGCACAACAGTAGATAAAATAAGCGATGTATCAGGTGCGCTCGCTGCGACCACTGATTATACAAATAAGACAAAGGAAGCATCTATTGCTCTGGATGGCATGAAGAATGCTTATCAGGGAGCAACGGCAACCATTACAACTTTTAATAATGCGGCTGAAAGCACTAAACAGTTTCACGGACAGGTGCAGGTGTTGACTAAGAATTTGGGCTCCCTGAATGCACTCTACGAGCTGGAACTGCAGGACAGTAACAATCATTTAAAAGCAATGAACAGCTTCTACTCAAACCTGGCTCAGGCATCTGAAGCCATGAATGGTAGTATCGCTGATGCGAAGAAAACACAGGAACAGGTTGCTTTACTTGCGAAGAACCTTGGAAACCTGAACCATGTATATGGTAATATGCTGAGCGCAATGCAAGGTAGACAGTAATCCAATAATTAATTATCGGGACTAATAACCTGAAAAACCTTTGTTAACACATTAAATTCTCCCGCTCATGTCCTTACCAAAAGAGCCCAGGCAGAAGATGATCAACATGATGTATTTGGTGCTTACAGCTCTGCTGGCACTAAATGTATCTGCTGAGATTCTGAATGCCTTCAAAACCGTAAATAATAGTATCACCACTTCGAATACTGTGGTGTCCGAAAAAAATAACCTGACATATGGTGCTTTTGAAAAAGCACTGAATGATCCCCAGACAAAAGAAAATGCATCCATCTGGGCACCAAAGGCTAAGCAGATGCAGAGTATTTCTGCCGCCATGTATAATACCATCGATGGTATGAAACATCTACTCAAACTGGAATCACAGTATGAAATAGATAAAGACGGAAAAGAGAAATTCAACGACGCTAACCTGGATGCAGCTACCCGTGTTTTTGACAAGGATGGCAAGGGTAAAATTTTATATGATTCTCTTGCGGAATACAAAAAGGAGATGCTGGCAGTATTGAATCCAAATGCTCCTGACATTGCAAAAAACCCTGTTCTCCAAAAGGAAGTTGCAAAAGCACAGGCAGATTTTGAAAAACAGCTTCCACTGGATCTTTCTGTTCCTCAATCACAAACTGGTGCAGCA
>DASSGT010000594.1:0-3523 GCA_035693345.1 Puia sp.
TCCATTCACTGGGAACTCAAAACCCTCCTCTACCTGGGTGTTACCCTGCTGAGCGGGGGATTGGGTATCATCATCTATCAAAACATTGATTCGATCGGTCATCAGGTAATCCTGGCCGTTATTGCGTTGATATCTCTCGGGTGTTTTTTTTATTGCCGCCGGACGGTATTGCCTTTCTCTGTTAACAGAATTGCGGCTCCGAATCCATTCTTCGATTATGTATTGCTCCTCGCCTGTCTGACCATGATCACGTTCGTCGCCTATCTCCAGTATGCCTATACAGTATTCGGCAACCGTTACGGCCTGGCGACTTTTATTCCGATGGTGATATTATTTATCAGCGCTTATTCCTTCGATCACCTCGGCGTGCTGGGTCTCGCCATCACCAATCTGGCGGCCTGGATGGGTATCGTTGTTACGCCCACGCGCATTCTGAAAGACAATAATTTTGACGACACGATGCTATCGTATACAGGTCTGCTTCTCGGAGTGATTCTTTTGGTTGCGGCGCTGATCAGCGAAAAGAAAAACCTGAAAAAACATTTTGCGTTTACCTACAATAATTTTGGAACACATATTCTTTTTATATCGGGTCTTGCCATCCTGTTTATCAATCACTATTATATGCTCCTTTGGTTCCTGTTGCTGCTGGTGATCGCCTGGTTTATTTATCGGCAGTCCATAAAAAAGAACTCCTTTTACTTTTTTCTGCTGGCTACATTATACACGTATATCGCAGTCAGTTATGTGATCATTACTCTTATGGATAAAGGCGGCATTTATAATATGGGCATCATATATATGGAATTGATTTATTTTATTCTTTCTGCCATCGGGCTGGTTAGATTGCTCATGAACGTTAATCGTAAAATGAGGGCGAATGATAGCTTATAGTCAAAAAAATCTTGATAATCTGTCTGTTCGGGACCAGGTGCGGGATGCGCTGGATGCCGGATGTATTTCTGCAGAAGAAAATACAAGGATACGAACGGCCTATCCGGTGGATTTTTATATGCCCAATTTTTTTATTTGTATTGGACTATTCGTATTAACTACCATCATTGCTTTATGTTCATTCGGGTTTTTTATATTGATCAACTCACGCAGCGAGGATTCGCTGAATGTACTGACCATTTTTTTCGGTCTGATCTGTTATGGAGCTCTGGAAATAATGGTTTATAAATTCAGGCATTTCAGATCAGGCGTGGATTATGCGCTTTTGTGGATGTCCGCAAGTTTGTTGTTTGCCGGCATTTATATGGCGGTTAATAATATGTCCTTTGCCTTTCAATGTATCACCGTCTGTTCGATCAGTCTTTTTTTTGCACTCCGGTTTGCCAATCATTTGATGGCCCTGATCGCTTACATCGCATTAGTCACATGGATCATCAACACCGGTACGGAGCCTGACGAAAATTATCAACGACTACTTCCCTTCATCATAATGGCCGTTTCCATAGCGGCCTGTTTCCTTTCATTCAGACTATATGAAGTAAAAAAATGCAGGCATTATCGGGAAAGTCTCGCAAATATAAAAGTGGCCTCCCTGGTTAGTTTTTATCTCGCGGGTAATTATTTCGCGGTGAGCGAAATGAACAATTCTATTTTCAATCATACTGGCAATGCAGAAAATATTTCGATAGCCTGGCTCTTTTGGATTTTGACAGTGTCTACTCCACTATTTTATATATACCGGGGACTGCGAAAAAAAGACCATCTGTTTATATGGACCGGGCTCGGACTGGTTGCAGCCACTGTATTAACCGTTCGGTATTATTATCATGTGTTGCCGGTTGAATGGGCATTGATCATTGGAGGTTTGGTGATGATCGTCATAGCATATGTTTTGACTAGATATCTGAAGACACCCAGACATGGGTTCACCTCTTTGGAGAGTACCAACAAACATCTGCTGGAAAATCTTCATATCGAGTCGCTGATCATTGCGGAGACATTCGGAGGATCAACGGCTGCCAAAGCGCCGCCCAATGATTTCCAGTTCGGCGGCGGTTCAGGCGGCGGAGGTGGTGCCGGTGGGCAGTACTGATCAAAAATCATTCTGCACGGGTCCGAGAAATGACAGCCGTGCAGAAAGAAAAGAATTCTTACTAATTGCCACCTGGTTTCTCAGTCATCTTTCGCATCACGTCATCGAGGTTGAAACTGGCGGGTTTCTGTCTTGGCGGATATTCCCTGAATGTGGCCAACCATTTTGCCACATAAGCTGTTGCTCCATACATCAGATAAATATGCTTCATATTCCATTCAGAATATAATAAAGAGAAAGGTGCGCGCTCGAATGGGTCCTGGTAAAGATCATAAATAAGTGGCCCGCGCATTTTTTCATAATCTCTCAGCCAAATATCAAGGCCTTCATGATATTGTTCTATCCAGGAGATTTTCCAGCGGTTATATCGCATGGCAAAAAGATCGCCGTCATCACTCCAGTACAGAAATTCTTTCCGCGGTGATTCTTTTACTTCTCCCTTAAAAAAAGGCATAAGATTGTATCCATCCAGATGTACTTTAAATGTTTTGCCTGCGGTTGTATAGCCGGTCAGGCATTTTTGTACGATGTCAGTTTCACCCGCTGCTGCGCAGAAAGTCGGAATAAAATCTTCATGGGCGCAAATATCGTTTACAACCATACCGGGCTTGATCACTCCGGGCCAGCGGATCACAGTCGGAACACGATAACCGCCTTCCCAGTTGGTTGCTTTTTCACCGCGGAAGGGCGTGCTGCCGCCATCGGGCCATGTCATCATTTCGGCGCCATTGTCAGTAGTAAATACGACGATGGTATTATCGGCAATTCCGAGGTCCGTCAATTTCTGCAGCAGTTTACCCACATTGTCGTCGAGTTCCGTCATGCCGTCGCCCTGCAATCCATAACCGGTTCTGCCTTTGTATTGCGGACTCAGATGCGTCCAGATATGCATCCTGGTTGAATTGAAATAACAAAAGAAGGGCTTATTAGCCTTCACCTGACGATCCATAAAATCGATGGCGGCATTTGTAAACTCCTCATCGATTGTTTCCATGCGCTTTAAATCCAGCGGGCCAGTGTCTTCAATTTTTTGTTTACCGACCGGGCCAAACGGAGCCTGAACGGTTTTGTCGTCGGTAGTGGTGGCAACACATTTGAGCACACCGCGCGGACCAAACATTTTTTTATAATTGGGATCCTTCGGATAATCAGGATCTTCCGGTTCTTCTTCTGCATTGAGATGATACAGGTTTCCGAAAAATTCATCGAATCCATGAACTGTTGGAAGAAATTCATTCTTATCGCCCAGATGATTTTTACCAAACTGACCGGTGGAATATCCCTGTGCTTTCAGAAACTCCGCAACCGTGGGATCTTTAGCGCTGAGACCGACATCAGCACCGGGCAGCCCCACTTTCGTGAGACCGGTACGAATGGGCGACTGACCCGTAATAAAGGCTGCGCGTCCTGCTGTACAGCTTTGCTGGCCGTACCATGTCATGAAAATGGCTCCTTCATTAGCGATGCGATCGATAT
>DASSGT010000595.1:0-2797 GCA_035693345.1 Puia sp.
ACCGGCATGATCCCCTTCGAATTCTTTTAAAAACGCCATTAAATCATAGCTGTATTGAGTGTAGGGGAATGACCAGTCCTTTTGTAACTGCAGCGATTTTAAAGCAGCCTCCCAGGATCCTTTTAAATCGCCGCCCGCAAATCGCTGGTAGGCGATATCCATCATTATATTCAGCTGATTACCGGTATCCTTCAGCTGCTG
This sequence comes from Puia sp., assembly GCA_035693345.1. Lineage (GTDB taxonomy): Bacteria > Bacteroidota > Bacteroidia > Chitinophagales > Chitinophagaceae > Puia. Next base: position 202 of record DASSGT010000595.1, read on the forward strand.
GTACTGCTGATATGCTGTTGTCAGACCCGCCATTTTTATCTTTGCCATGGGTGAAATAAATGGCCCGTAAATCCCAATGTATTTATTGGCTTTGGCCTGAATATTCGCAGCCCGTGAAAAAGCAGGATTTCTGACAACGGAAAAATAATATTGACGGCCTCTTGCAGTGTCTCCGAGCATATAATAATCCTTGCTGAGAAGACAATCACATTGTGCTTCCATTTCGGCGTCTCCTTCACGAATTGCTGCATCCCTTACCTGGCTCAGAATCTCCACCGATTTATGATAACTGGAATTATCCGGCTGAAAAGCATACCAGGCGCCTATCAGCCATTTCGCTTTCAATTGTTCTGTAAGTTTTAGTGTTGGTATGATGCGCGAAAAACTGTCCACATTACCATTTCTCATCCATTGACCATATTTTTCGCAAAATGTTTCGTCAAGTCCTTCACCGATAACGGCCATTTGATTTAATCCGAAATGGGTGGAATAAATGGTTAATGCACTTTCCAATGAAATCGAGGCATCACTTCTGACGTACAGGGCCGCAGTACTAAGCTCAAGAATAGTGCGGTCACGCGCAGTCTTATCGCCGCTTTGAGCATTAGCTCGCAATAACCAGCAGCAACCGCATAAAAAGTATATAAGGCTTCGTTTCATGGCTTGGAGGGAACAGGTGGCCATTGAATACCCAGACGTTTTATCCTGGATGACAGGGTAGAAGGGGGAACACGAAGCAATTGTGCGGCTCCGCCATCACCCGAGATCTTGCCATTTGATTTTTTCAATGCCGTAAGAATATGATCACGATTGATCACCGTGAAAGAGCTGCCTTCCATTTCAGTGTTAGCGGAAATATTTGAGAATGGGATAGCCTCCGGCATTTCAAACCACTCGATAACACCCCCTCTGCAGTCCAATACATGCCGCTCAATCAAATGCTGTAACTCGCGGATATTACCCGGCCACGTATAGTGTTCCAATTGTTGCATGGCAGCGGGAGCTATGGTCATTCCATCACGATGAATGCCTGATGCATAAATCTGTAAATAGTAATTCGCCAGTACTGAAATATCTTCCTTTCGTTCACGGAGAGGCGCCAGTTTGATCGGGTAAACGTTGATGCGGTAGTAAAGATCCAGTCGAAAATTTCCTTTGGCTATTTCTTTTAAAAGATCTCTGTTAGTGGCTGTAATGATCCGCACATCCAATGGAATGATCTCCCTTCCGCCCAGGCGTTCTATTTCCTTTTCCTGTATTGCCCGCAGCAGTTTGGTTTGAACCTCCATGGGCAATTCGCCGATCTCATCAAGAAATAATGTTCCTCCGTTGGCCTGTTCAAACTTGCCGATCCTGCGTTCACTGGCACCGGTAAAAGCTCCTTTTTCGTGTCCGAAAAGTTCTGACTCAACCAGATTGACAGGAATGGTCGCGCAGTTAACATTTATGAGTGGTTTAGTACTCCTGGTTGAAAGCCTGTGAATGGCCCTCACCAAACCCTCTTTCCCGACACCTGTTTCTCCAATAATAATGATTGTATTGTCATAAGGTGCTACCTGCGAAACTTTATCCAATGCCTCCAGCAATTTCGGACTATGGCCGATGATGCCCTCCATGCCTGGCTTTAACAATAGTATGGGAGCTTTCGACGGAGTAAAATTTATTTGAGGTTCAGGTGAAGTTTTGCTGTCCCGGATATCTTTGACAAGTTCAAAAAGAATATCCTGGACGCTCATTATAAGATCAAGGTGATCTGAAGTATATCTCGATTGATTGTTACTGAAAAACAAAATCCCCATGTCCACTTCATTATTGTTCAGAAAGGGTAGCCATAGCCTGCCTGAAAATGGAGCCTTCATTAGCTCGTCTTCGTTTAGAAAATAAGCTGATTTACTTTCACGATTGTTTTTTCGGAGGAATTGTAATGAAGATTTCAAATCTTCATTTTTGCGATCTTCATATTTTACATATTGATCAAAACCTGTTCGTTGATAACTGAAGACCCCGCGTTCTGATTTGTCATGCAGATCCGTATCGATCATGATAAAATCAAATGGCAGAAAAGAAGTGAGTGCCCGAATGATCGACAATGCCTTTTCATCGGTATTGTTTTCCGTGACCACAGAGTTTTTAAGCAATTGCCTGAGCCAGACACGTTGCCGGGTAAGAAATTCGCGCCGGTCCTGATAAAGAAACATTGCAATATTCAGTGCTACTATAATCTCCCGTTCATTGAATGGCTTCACCAGGAAACCATAGGGTTTTGAAGCAATCGCCTGTTCGAGAATCGATGCATTGGAATTCGCAGAAATATAAATATATGGTATGCCTGATTGATCCAGTTTTTTTGCTAAATCTATACCGTTGAGATCTCCTTTCAGATAAATGTCAACCAAAACAATATTGGGCCGGGATTTTTCTATCATCACCAGGGCCTGACCTACTGATTTGGCAATCCCGGTAACAGTATGTCCTGCGTTAGAAACTATAACGCTTAGATTTCTGGCTTCGAGAAATTGATCTTCAACGATAAGTATTTTCAGATTCATAGCAGATAAAAGACAGTCTGGAAATAATTATTATGTTTTATCTAAGT
>DASSGT010000596.1:0-5912 GCA_035693345.1 Puia sp.
AAGGCGACGTCCGGAACAGATGATTTTTCAAAGATCCCATAAATAGTAGATCCGCTTCCCGTCATGGAAGCATAGAGGGCACCGGCGTCGTAGAGCCTGTTCTTTATGATTTGTAGTTGCGGATGAGCCTCAAATACCGGCGGTTCAAAATCATTGGAAATGGTATAGACCCAGTCCTTTATGGGTTTTGAAATGCTGTTTTTCAGGTTATACTGTGGAAGAGAAGGTTTGATTCCGGAAAAAGCCCAGGCGGTATTTATGCTGATGTCCGGATGTATCAATATCAGGGAATAATTCGAGAGATCAAGAGTTAATGGTTCCAGTATTTCTCCCCGTCCTGTAGCAAAACAGGGAGCGGATTGCATAAAAAATGGACAATCGGATCCTAATTCCGCCGCAAATGCAGATAATAAACCGGATGGGATTTTAAGATCAAAGAACCGGTTCATTAACTGAAGGGTTTCTGCAGCATCAGACGATCCACCACCCAGCCCGGCGCCCTGGGGAATGACTTTATGCAAATGTATTTCCAGCGGCTTAATATGCGGATAGTGCTTTTCCAGCAGACGGCAGGCTTTTAGAACCAGGTTATCGTCCTGATTGCCGGGGATTTTTAAACCGGTTTGTAAGAATAAATTTTTATCCGAAGAAACGATCTCCAGCGCATCCCGAAGTGGAATCGGATAAAAAATAGTCTCCAGGTTATGAAAACCGTCTGGTCTTTTTGAAGTAATGTAAAGTCCCAGATTTATTTTCGCATGGGGGAAAACGATCATCCGGCACGTCCTTTTCTGCGACGGTTAATTTCGTCCCGAATTTTGATGGCACGGATATAATCTTCCTGCTCAAGGACTTCTGAAAGGAGGCTGTTGAGGTCTTCCAGTGATAAGCCGCCCAGATCTTCTTTGGCGCCCCCTTCAGTTGTGACGGTTTCCTTTGGCTGTTTTTTCTTTCCCGCGCTATCTTCCATCAGAATTCCGGCACTTTCGATAATGTTTTCATACGTATAAATCGGACAGCCGAATCTCACAGCCAGGGCCAGTGCATCCGAGGTTCTGGAATCAATTTCGACCGTATCATGCTCACTGATGCAAATTAATTTTGAATAGAAAATGCCCTCCTGCAGATCGGATATTACAATTTCCTGCAGATCTATGGAAAATGCGGTCATGAAATTCTTCATCAGATCATGGGTCAGGGGACGACTGGGATGCATTTTCTCCAGGGCAACGGCAATTGCCTGTGCTTCAAATCCTCCGATGACAATGGGCAGACGCCGGAGGCCATTGATTTCACCCAGTACTACAGCATACGAATGCGTTTGTGTAATGCTGTGTGATAAAGCCACAATTTCCAATTCGATCTTCTTCATAAAACGGATCCGCCCCTTGGGCAATCATAAAGTTTTTCGTTAAAAGGGCAAATATAAAAAAACTAATCCCTTTAAAACAGATAATCCTCCTTTGGTTTATTCAACCACGGAAAAGTGTAAATGAAGAGTCTATGCCAGGCCTTTGAGTTTTTTTACCTCCTGTATCAGTTTAGGTAAAATATCAAACGCGTCGCCGACAATTCCGTAATCCGCAGATTTAAAAAAGGGAGCCTCAGGGTCTTTGTTTATGACAACTATCACTTTGCTGCGATTAACACCTGCCAAATGCTGGATCGCCCCCGAAATACCCACTGCAATATAAAGGTTTGGCGCGATGGCAATACCAGTCTGTCCGACATGCTCATTATGTGGTCTCCAACCTGCGTCAGCGACTGGGCGACTGCACGCAGTTGCCGCATGAAGAAGTTTCGCCAATTCTTCAATTGGGCCCCAGTTTTCGGGCCCCTTCATCCCCCGGCCGCCACTAACCACAATTTCCGCCTCAGTCAAAGGAATTTCTCCCGTTGCCTTTGCTACCGATTTAATAGAGACAGATGATGGAATCAGTGTCATATTCTCCTGTATAATTTCCGCTGTACCCGTGCCGGTTATCACAGGGAATACATTCGGATTCAGGGAAATAATTCTTATGGGTGTTTTAATGGAAACTGTGCAAAAAGCTTTACCTGAGAAAACATTTTTCTTTACACTGAATCCATTTGTTGTATTTGGCAGTTCTGTTGCTCCGGTTACCAGGCCTGCTTTTAAACGTGCGGACAGACCCGGGGCAATAGCCCTTCCGGTATTAGTATGGGAAACGATTATTACTGTGGCGCCACCGGATTCTGCCAGGGTAGAAATGATCCGGATGTATTGTTCAGCATCCAGTTGGTTTAGCGATTCCTGGTTTAACTGATGAATTTTTTGAATGCCATACTTTCCAAGGGATGAAAGGTCTTCCTTCACGTTCCCGAGCAAAACACCTTCTGTGGGAACGCCCATTTGTTTTCCCAATGCTGTTCCATAACTTAAAGCCTCGAGTGATGTCTTTTTGATTTGCCCGTCTGAATGATCAATGAAAACGAGAACACTCATAAATTGAAAATTTGAAATATTGGAAAGAGAATTTTTTTAATTCTGCGTGTCATCAAATAACCTTCGCTTCATCATGCAACAATTTTATGAGTTCTTCAGGGTTATCTGCGGAAACGAGCCTGACACCTTTTTTTGCGGCTGGCAATTCAAATGAAAGAATTTCAGTTAGAGAATCAGATGCAATCGGCTCCACAACTTTCAGCGGTTTACTCCGGGCGCCCATAATTCCCTTCATATTTGGAATTCGTTGTTCAGCCATTCCTTTCTGACATCCTACAACAAAAGGAAGTTTCACTTCGACCGTTTCTTCTCCGCCTTCGATCTCCCGGACCAAAGTGGCTACGTTACCCGTGAGTTCCAGCTTCGCTGCGAGGGATATAAATGGCAAATCCAATATGGCTGCCAGCATACCTCCAACGGAAGCACCGTTATAATCAATTGTTTCTTTGCCGGTGAGAATCAGGTCATAGCCCCCTGGTTTAGCAACCGCCGCGATTTGGTTTGCAACATAAAAGCTGTCTCCGGGTTCTGTATTTATACGGATTGCTTCATCACCACCCAACGCCAATGCTTTCCGAATGATTACATCACAGTCCGGGCCGCCCACTGTGACCAGATGTAGCACCACCGAAGGATCTTTTTCCTTGATTTCAATGGCACGAACCAGTGCATACCATTCGTCATAAGGGTTCAGGATCCATTGGACCCCTTCAGTTACAAATTTCCGGTTGTTATCAGTGAAAGCTATTTTTGCCGTCGTATCGGGTGTTTTACTGATGCAGACTAATATCTTCATGGTAAGCTTTAATATTAAAGTTGTTTATGCAACTAAATACAGGGATGTCTTGAGATGGCAAGTTTATGATAAAAAAAACGAAAAATAATCTGAGTAATGGAGAAAATAGAAAAGCTGAAATCTTTCTTAATCAATTCTCCCGGGGATTCATTTTTAAAACATGCCCTGGCGCTGGAATATATTAAGCTCGGCGACGAAGAAGAAGCCAGGAAATTATTTTTAGAGATACTCGAAAACGATCCTTCTTATATCGGATCATACTATCATCTGGCCCGTTTATTGGAACGGAGGGGCGAATCAGAAAATGCCAAAATCTGGTACGAAAGAGGCATGACAGCAGCAAAACAAGCCGGCGACCATCATGCATTTAACGAACTACAGGCTGCATATGAAGATTTTATAGAATGACTATGGAAAATCTGCTTGCTGAATTTCAGGAATCATTACATATACTGGGTATAACAAAAAATGACCGTTTACTGTTGGCAGTCAGCGGCGGATTGGATTCTGTCGTTTTAGCTTCATTATCGATCAGTTCGGGAGTTGAATTTGCGATGGCTCATGCCAACTTTCAGTTAAGAGGCGCCGAAAGTGATAGGGACGAAACTTTTGTTCGTCAATTGTCTGACAAATATCAAAAGCCCCTGTTTGTTAAAAAATTTGACTGCGATGCTTACGCTAATCGTGAAAAATTATCCATTCAGGTGGCTGCCCGGATGCTACGCTATGAATGGTTTAATACATTCATCGGAAATGGCATTGATCAATATAAATTCCTATTAACCGGTCATCACCTGGACGATAATATAGAAACGATGCTCATGCATTTTTTCAGAGGAACAGGCATATCAGGTTTAACCGGAATGCCGGAAAAAAACGGGCATCTGATCCGGCCGCTCTTAAAAATATCCAGGAACCGGTTAAAGGAATTTGCTCTTGAGCAAAACCTGGAATGGGTTGAAGACAGCTCAAACGCCACCGACGATTATACGCGGAATTTTTTCCGCAATCAATTGATCCCCTCTGTAAGCGGAATTTTTCCAGAGGTTCAATTGAATCTCAGTCAAAATATTCGCCGGTTTTCAGAGGCAAATATTTTGTACGAACAAGCGGTCAGTCTGCAAAAAAAAAGATTATTAAAACACAACGGATCAGAAATAAATATTCCTATTCTGCTTTTAAAAAAAGCAAAACCACTGAATACGATTCTTTTCGAAATTATAAAAGAATATCATTTCACTCCATTGCAAACGGGTGAAATCATACGCCTGATGGATAGTGCGAATGGAAAATATATCTCCAGTTCATCTCACCGGATCATTAAAAACAGGGGATGGCTGATTATTGCGCCCCTAAATAATGAAACTCCCACGCATATCGTAATAGAAACTGAGTCTGGTGTTGCGTATCCGGAAGGATGGATCCATATCAGTACAAAACCATTAAATGGATTGGAAAATTTTGTTCCCCCATCAGGGACCGAATGTCTGGATGCTAAAAAAATTAAATTTCCACTTCTGCTCAGAAAATGGAAAGCGGGCGACTATTTCTATCCGTTGGGAATGAATAAGAAAAAAAAGCTGGCCCGTTTCTTTATCGATCAGAAATTATCTAAAACTGCCAAGGAAAAGGTTTGGGTCCTTGTGATGGATAGCCAGATCATCTGCGTTGTAGGCCACCGCATTGATAATCGTTTTCGAACCGATGCTTCAACAAAAAATATATTTATAATCCGGAATGAGGCAACAAGTCATTAATTCAATGATCCGGAAATACAGGATTAAAATGACGGGTGGATCAGTTTATTCCAAAATTCACCTGCAACGTCCGGACTCACAGCAATCGTAAATAATATCCCGAACAATGCTCCATAAAAATGTGCATCGTGATTTACGTTGTCGCCACCTTTTCTGGACATATAAGCTGAATAAACAAGGAACAAGACGCCATAAACGATTGCAGGAACCGGAAAAACCAATACAACGATTCGTTGCCATGGATATAAAAGGATAAACGCAAACAAAACAGCCGAGACGGCCCCGGACGCTCCGAGGCTTCTGTAATTATAGTCGTTTCTGTGTTTCAGATAAGTTGGAATGTTGGAGACTATCAGGGCGCCAATATAAAGTGCGAGATAATACCATTTTTGCAGTCCCAGTTCTCCCTGATAATGCGCTTCCATGAAGGTCCCGAAAAAATACAATGTGAGCATATTGAAAATAAGATGCATGTAGTCCGCATGGATCAGACCGCAGGAAATAAAACGATAATACTGGTGTTTTTTACTGATAGCCGGTGGCCAGAATATCAGTTCGTCGACTACCTTACCATTTTTGAATCCGGTTAAAGTAATTACGCAGGTAACTATAATAATGGTCAGAGTGATATCGAACATGTGCGACTAAGGGCTTTAAAGATATACTTTAATTACAGAAATCAAAACTGTTCAGTCATGATGGTATTTTTCATTACGCCCGATACTACAGGCCCGGTAAATCTGTTCGGCTAAAATCAGCCGCACGAGCTGATGGGGAAAAGTGAGAGGGGAGAGCGACCAGATAAATTTTGATTTTATTAACAACGGCTCGTCCAAACCAAAAGCGCCTCCGATTAGAAAAACCAGTCTTTTTATGCTCTCATTGCCCCGGT
>DASSGT010000597.1:0-2382 GCA_035693345.1 Puia sp.
AAGTAGCCGCTATGCTTAAATATTTTGAAAAATATACCTATATGGGCCCGGATTCGCAACCAAGGATTGAGCTGGCAAAAAAAATAGCGACGGAAGATTTTGTGCCGTTTAGAAAATGGATCAGACAGGCAGTTTAAAAAATAAAAATAAAATAAAATGTCACCAAAAACAAAAAACATCATCATCTGGATTCTTTCAGGAATTCTTGCACTGGCTTACCTGGGCGCCGGATTAAGTAAAATTTTCGGGGCTGAAATGCAGGTCAAAAATTTTGAAAGCTGGGGTTACCCACTCTGGCTACGATTCCCCGTCGGACTGATCGAAATTATTTTTGCCATTGGTTTATTAATAACCATTTACAGAAAGACGATTGTCTATGGAATATTTATCTGGACAATAATAGCCATCATCACACATCTGCAGGCCGGGCAAGCGAATATGATCGGCGGACCCATTATTTTCGGTTTGTTAGCTTCGGCCATTTTATTATTATCAAGAGAAGGTAGAATCAGCCCGAGCAGCCAAATGTAAGTACTGACGGTTGATCCTGAAAAGGGCGGTTGGTAATCAATGAAATTGTCATTGTATTGCTAACCCCCTGTTTTAGCAATAAATAATTTGATACTTGCCAGTGCGTCCTTTGCCGCATCGGAGTTTATATCCATCAGCGGCCACCCGTGGATCTGATTTTCGTATTCTTTCAACTGTATTTCAGGTTGCAGACTTTTAATTTTCCCGTAGAAAAGTTTTGAGTCGTCATGAAGTATTTCGTTCGTGCCGACTAAAATGAGCAGCGGTGGAAAAGATTTATATTCAAACTCTCCCGGATCTGCTTCATCCCAGTGATTTCCGACATAATAGTTCCCGTATTCCACCAATTTTTCTTTTGTCAGAATGGGATCCAGGAGTTTCCTGGTTTCGTAAGATTCGGTATTACCTCTCAGATAAATCCAGGGAGACATTAAGACGACACCGGATGGCATTTGCAGTTTTTTATCCGAAGCCATTTTAACCAGGGTTGCCGCCAGTGCTCCACCTGCGCTGTCTCCCATAACAAAAAATTTTGCTTCGGGAAATCTGGGAATAACAGCCTGATATACTTTTAAAATTTCATTGATTCCAACGGGAAAAGGATTCTCCGGAGCCAGACCATATTCAATAAATAATATTTTTGCCGGAAAGGCCGCAGCGAAATGACTGATCATGGCTCTATACCCATCTATCGATCCCAGGACAAACATTCCTCCATGCAGATAGAACATGAGATTATTTGTTTTTTTTCCACCGGGTTCAAACCAGTAACACTTTACACCTTCAATGTCTTCGGTGGTCATTTTTACACTGGCATCCACCGGGTATATAAAGCCCAGACCATTGAAGCCAACCCGGTCTTCATTTATTTTCGTTAATACATCTTCCATAGTTGTAATATTTATGATGAACGATTGATTCTGTTTAAAAGATAAAATCCTGATCGCTTATAAATTAAAGATCTCCTTTAGACTCGCATTCAGCGTAGCCGGTTTTCTCCCGAGCAGGTTTTCAAGATCCTTAGTCACTTTTTCGAATTGATGATTTTTAACATCCGCGGAAAAGCCTTCAACAATCTGGTTAACGATTTCAGGAAGGCCAAAGTCTTTTATTTTGGTTGCGAATACTGAAGGGTCTGCATCCGTATAACGAACGGTCTGACCTGATAAAGCCGAGAGTTCTCTTGCAACGTCTTCATAAGAATGCAGCATGGTTCCGGTAATCTCATATGTTTTGTTTTCGTGGCCATTCTGCAATAATACATTGGCCGCCGCTTCACCCATTTCCCTGCGAAGCGCAAAAGGGACTTTGCCATCTCCGGTTGGAAGAAAGATGCCTGTTTTAAGGATTTTTTCACCTCCAAAAAGTGGCGTTCCCCCGGTATATAGTGTGTGGCGCAGGATGGTATATTGCAGTCCGCTTTCTTTGATAATATCTTCGGTCTGAGAGATGCTTTCCATAATCGGCCGGATAGCTGCCGTTTTCATATTTTTTATTGAGATACTCGTATATACAATGTGCGCAACACCTGCTTTTTTTGCGGAGTTCACTACATTTTTATGTTGTTGAAGCCGGTTGGGGCCATTGCCGGAAATCAGCAAAAGTTTGGGAATACCCTGCATGGCTTTGTCGAGAGAAGAAATATCATCGTAGGATCCGATACGAACGTCAATGCCATTTGTTCTGAGAGCGGATGCTTTATTTTCATCTCTCGCCAGTACGGATATTTCGCTTGGTTTTGTCTTCTTCAGCAATTGAGACACAACAGCTGAACCCAAATGTCCTGTTGCCCCTGTTACTAAAAGCATATATTCTGATTTTTAGATTGATTGAATAACTCGTTCTTCAAAT
>DASSGT010000598.1:0-2693 GCA_035693345.1 Puia sp.
CGAATCTCAATTCCTTGCCTTCCATACTGCCAATCTGCTGATCAATTCCCATACGCCCGATTTCCGGGTTGCCCTTCGTTTCGAAGTATAGATTATTAATACAGAACAAAACAAAAAACAGCGACATCACGCCAAATATCACATAGGCAAATCGCTTCTTGTTTAGGTAAAAGCCCAGTGCAAATATGGAGGCCATGGAAACCAGAACGATGGAAATCAGCTCAACGATATTTGTAAAATAGTTTGGATTCTCAAAAGGATGCGCGGAATTGGCCCCGAAATAGCCACCGCCATTTGTACCGATTTGTTTGATAGCGATCATCGCTGCCGCAGGGCCATGGGACACCTGTACAGTATCACCCTGCATGGTTGTGATCGTGTCCTTACCGTCGTAACTGGTGGGTGTACCATTGAAAGCCAGGATAACGGCTACAACAATAGATAAAGGAAGTAAAAGGCGTGTAATTGATTTTACAAAAATGCTCCAGAAATTACCGAGGTTATTCGTGGTCTTTTCTTTCAGTCCGTTAAAGAGGGCAATCATACAGGCGATGCCTGTTGCAGCACTTGTAAATTGTAAAAAAGTAAATACAAACAATTGAGTCAGATAGGTGGCGCCACTTTCTCCGGAATAATCCTGCAGATTTGTATTGGTAACAAAGCTGACTATTGAATTAAAGGCAAGATCAGGCGTCTGCCCGGGATTGCCATCCGGATTCAATGGAAGTTTATCCTGAAATATCAGCATAAAAAAACCATACACAAACCATAACAGATTAATGGTGAGCATGGCTTTTAAAAATTCTTTCCAGTTCATTCCCTTTCGGGGGTCAATACTACAAACCTTGAAAATCAGTCTTTCTAACGGACCCATAAAATCAAGGATCGTCTTTTCTCCTTTGAAAACCTTTGCGATATAACGTCCGAGTGGAATGGCAAGAATCACCGTCAGCAGGAAAGTAATAATGACACCCAGCATTTCCTTGTTCATAAAAAAATATTTTTTGGGATTAAAATTTTTCTGGTTTTATTAATACATAAAGCAGATAGAAAAAAACCAGGATGGATAGAATAAATAGTAATGTCATGGGATTTAAATTTTTTCAAAAAAATCGATTGATTTATAAAATATCCAAAAGCAAATGAGTCCTGCCAGAAAAAGAATGAGTGTATTCATATCGTTGTTCTTTGATTTATCTTTTAATTAATGTGTAAGCCATTTAAATTTTTCAAATACCAGAAATACTAAAGCCAGGGCCATCAGCAAGGCAAGGGCCACAAATAATTTGTCTGCGATATGTTTTTTGGTCTTGTACATGTCTGATTCCTTTTTTAACCAGGCTGTTTTTCTGATTCAGTCTGGAAGACCAAAACAGGTGCCGGAAGCATATCCCGTGAAATTAAACCTGCTCAAAACCTTCACCAGCAAAGAGTTGCGGCTTTTTATATTTTCATAATGGAAGGGAAGGCGATGTAAATAATTATATCATTTTGAAAGGGTATTTGTCAAAATGAACAGGTTCTCCCGGAAAAATTTTTAAGTAATGATTCGGTTAACGGCCACTGGCGACTTTGCCATTATGAAAATGACTTTTCCATTTTGACAGGAATCATCCACCTGTCAATAAGCACAAGAGAAAAATGGTATGCTTCTGAAACGCTTGCTGTGTCTGCATTGTACAGGACAGGTAACAATCGTTTAACGTTTCGGCATATAATTGGACTGCCACCTGATAAATGATAAAAATGATACATAAGATTAAACTCATGCTGTTGGCATCAACAGTTTATTTTTCCGCCGGCGCCCAGGATTCAGTAAGAGCAGTAGGAAATTCGCCGAAGGATACAGTGATTCCTTCTCCTGCCACAACATTTTCCGGCTCGCTGGATCTTTACTACAGGTATAATTTTGCAAACCCGTCCGGCTCATTGAATAACTATACCAGTTTTACAAACTCGCAGAATTCCTTCGAACTGGGGATGGCTACCATTCGCGCCGATCACAGTTGGGCAAAAGCCGGTGTTACGGTAGAACTTGGGTTTGGCAGACGGGCGCAGGAATTTTCTTATAATGAAGCTTACCAGGGTGGAGTAATCGGAGCACCACCGACTCCTTATTTTTCGCTGGCCAATGTAGTGCAGGCATACGTCTACTATAATATTACTGACAAGATCAAACTGACAGCCGGTAAATGGGGAACGCATATTGGTTATGAAGTCGTGGATGCATCATTAAACCGGAATTACTCTATGAGTTATATGTTCTCCTATGGTCCGTTTTACAATATGGGGCTCAAAGCAGATATTTCAATTGCAGGTAAAACCGCTGTGATGGTCGGTATATCCAATCCGACGGACAATTCAACCACCACAAGTTCTGAAAAGATGGCTATCGCGCAGATATCCACCGCCACACCCAACAGTGCATGGAAGTTCTTTCTGAATTACCAGGGTGGAAAGTCCAACGACTCGACAACCCTTAACCAGTTTGATCTGGTCGTCAACGGTACGCTTTCAAACAAATTCGGAATAGGGTTCAATGCAACCGATCAGACAAGGAAAATATCTGGTGACAATGTGAACTGGTGGGGCGCTGCTCTTTACCTGAACTATGATCCCATTTCATTATTCGGTCTCACGTTGAGGGGGGAGTATTTTGAAGACAAAGATAACGTGGTGACTCCCGGCAGTTT
>DASSGT010000599.1:0-2484 GCA_035693345.1 Puia sp.
CATAATATGCCAAGCGCAAGCATGAAACATACATTACAAATGAAAGCCGCGCGAAATAAAACCCTTAACAAAGCCATAGTCCAAAAATCCAAATTTCTGCATAAAATAGCATTAATTTGCCTGATTAATCAGTTTCATCAAATATGAATTCATCGCTTCTTAAGAAAGCCCTTCCCCATGTCATAGCGATTGTTGTTTTTTGGATCGTTTCTGTAGCTTTTAATAAAACAGCACTGGAGGGCAAAACACTCCGGCAGTCAGATGTGCAGGGCTTTACAGGTATGGCCCAGCAATCTATTGAGTTCAGGGAAAAATATGGACACTATCCATTATGGACAGAATCTATGTTTGGCGGCATGCCCGGTTATAATATCGCATTTGAAGGAACTTCACCTGTCAATATCGGATATCTGAATCATTTGTTTTACGTGGGGCCACAACCCATTTATTATTTCTTCATCGCCTGCGTCTGCTTTTATATACTCACCCAGGTTCTTGGAATAAGTCTGCTGATTTCCTTATTGGGTTCAATCGCTTATGCTTTTGCAACATTTAATCCGATACTCGTTTCCGTTGGACACAATACAGAATTGATCGCCATTGGTTATTTGCCGGCAGTTATTGCCGGTGCCCTGCTGATACTTCGTGGGAGATATTTGGGTGGAACCGCATTGATGACTGTTTTTTTCGGGCTGGAAGTGAGTACGCAGCATTTACAGGTCGTTTATTATACAGGCATTATGACCGGCATTATAGCGCTGGTTTATCTGATTACAAACCGGAAAGAAATTAAAGTCAGACATGTTTTAGTTAGTTATCTACTGATAGCCTGTTCGCTTGTCATTGGATTATTAAGTTATGCCTATACCCTCATGCCGACTAAAGAAGTTGCAGAGGAAACCATGCGCGGTGGAAAATCTCAACTAACGCCGGTCGATAAAAAAAATAAAACAGAGGGCGGTCTCAATAAGGACTATGCATTTTCGTGGAGTTATGGAATTCAGGAAACGCTGACCCTGTTTGTTCCGGGCATGCAGGGTGGCGGAGGTTCCGGTAAGCTGATTACAGATAATTCAAAGTTTGTAGACAAATTGATGGAGGCAGGCATGCCGGAGGACAATGCTTTGGCGATGGTAAATGGTTATGCATATTGGGGAGAACAGCCATTTACTTCAGGTCCTGTTTACCTCGGTGCGGTCATCTGCTTTTTATTTATACTCGGAATGTTTTATGTGAAGAGCTGGCATAAGTGGTGGATACTTTCCATCTGTATCGTAGGTATCGTGATGGCCTGGGGCAGACATTTCGCTTTTGTAAATTATTTTTTATTCGACAATCTGCCGTTCTACAGTAAATTCCGCGCACCCTCGATGGCGCTTATTATGCCACAGTTAGGATTCGCTCTGCTGGCCTCACTCGGTTTGCAGGAGTTTGTGAATTCGGTGGAAAGAAAAGAACTCGATTTCACCAAATTCAAAAAAGTTTTATATCTGTCCGGTGGTCTCATATTACTCAGTGTCCTCATTTTATTTATGAGTGATTTTAAATCGGATAATGATATTCGTATAAAGGATCAGTTTGTATCGAATATTACCCGTCAGATGGGACAGGGAAAGCAACCCACTGCAGATATGCAGCAACAGGCCACCCAAACTGTAAACACCTGGATGGCTGCCCTTCACGAAGATCGAAAAAGTATATTCGAAAAGGATTTATTGCGAAGTCTTGTCTTTGTTGTTTTGGCTGCGGGACTCTGCTGGTTTTATTTTAAAGGAAAATACAAACCCGTCATATTAAT
Source organism: Puia sp. (assembly GCA_035693345.1). GTDB lineage: Bacteria > Bacteroidota > Bacteroidia > Chitinophagales > Chitinophagaceae > Puia. Next base: position 1,799 of record DASSGT010000599.1, read on the forward strand.
ATCCGGATTACTCATTTTGAGTTCCTTTGATATTTTGATGGAAGGCAGTAAATATCTGAGTGAAGACTCGTATTCGGAACCCGAATCGATTGAAGCAGCGTTTACCATGTCGGATGCAGATAAACGTATTAAAGCGGATCCGGAAAAAAATTTCAGGGTGCTCGATATGAGTAGCGGTGATCCGTTCCAGGATGCCCATACATCTTATTTTCATAATTCAGTAGGCGGTTATCATCCGGCCAAACTGGCTCTTTATAACGACATCATTGAACATCAGCTTACCAAAGGCAATCAGCGTGTGTATGACATGCTGAACACAAAATATGTGATCAGGAAAACACAGGACGGACGGGAAGAAGCCATGTTGAATCCGGGTGCTTTCGGTTCCTGCTGGCTGGTTTCGGATATTCATTATGTAAAGAATGCCGATCAGGAAATGGCTGCCCTGGATAGTATCAATGTCCGTGATACAGCGATCGTCGAAGATATTTTTAAGAACCGGATTCCTTTTATGCCGGTGAAAGACAGCAGCGCCAGTATTCACCTGATTGAAAACCTGAATGACAAAATATCCTACCAGTTTAAATCAAAAACAAACCAGTTTGCTGTTTTCAGCGAAGTATACTATGATAAGGGATGGAATGCTTTTATAGACGGAAAATCTGCTCCATATTGTAAAGTGGATT
>DASSGT010000600.1:0-3878 GCA_035693345.1 Puia sp.
GGGTCGTCATCATTCTGATGCAGACTGGCTTTATATCCCGATACCAATATGAACATCAAACACTTGAGATTGGTGCCGCTGCACCCGATTTTCAATTAAAAGGTGTTGATGATAAAACATATAGTCTGGCTTCATTTAAAAATGCAGAAGTGCTTGTGATTGTATTTACCTGCAATCATTGTCCGACTGCACAGGCTTATGAGGACCGTCTCATCAAACTGACTTCTGACTATGCCGGTAAAAATGTTGCGGTAGTCGCCATCAACCCGAATGATCCGGCAAGTCTGCGTCTCGATGAACTTGATTTTTCTGACCTGGGGGATTCGTTTGCAGAAATGAAAATAAGGGCCAGAGAAAAAAAATTCAATTTCCCCTATCTGTATGACGGGGAAACGGAAATAGCATCACGGGCCTATGGTCCGATTGCCACACCACATGCTTTTGTGTTTGATAAGCAACGTAAGCTGCGTTACCAGGGAAGGGTTGATGATATGGAGAATCCCTATAAAACGCCGACGAATACAGATACCCGGAATGCCATCGACGCACTACTGGACCATCGCGAAGTACCGGTCAAAACAACAAAAGTATTCGGGTGCTCAGTAAAGTGGTCGGAAAAAAAGGAATTGGTTCAAAAGGCAAAAGAAAAATGGGCAAAAGAACCCGTGTCTTTGAAACTCATCAGTGAGGACAGTGTTAAAAGAATGATGAAAAACCCGACCGGTAAATTGCGTCTGGTATATGTATGGCAACTTCAATCTATTCCATCCGTGCAGTCATTTCCCGATCTTGTCAGCATCAACCGGATGTACAGGGACCGTGATTTTGAACTGATCAGCCTTTGTATAGACAAGCCCGGGAACAGGGATCCGGCGCTCACATTCCTGCAAAAACAGGAGGCATCGAATATCAATTACTTTTTAAACGCAGAAGATCAAAATACAATGAGCGGAGCTATCAATCCCTTATGGCAGGGTGCATTTCCTTTTACTATGCTGGTGGAACCGAGAGGAGAAATTGTCTATTCAAATGAAGGCCCGGTGGATCCCGCGAAATTGAAAACTATTATTGTAAACAATCATTTGTTGGGACGTTTTCCATAGCGATCAGCTGGTATTAAATTCCTCGTATTCAAGCGAACTTTTGTTAGTAACCGCTGGTATTAAATTCCAGGTATTCAGTTGATCTTTCGTTAATAACCGCTGTTTTTAAATTCTTCGTATTCAGGTAAACTTTCATTTACCAGGATGAATCGAAAAACATGTGTTTTAAAATTCATCGAATTCATATGGACCAATCATTCCCTGATAAAATTATTCATTCACTCATGAATACCAGCAACAAAATCCCCGCAGGCAGATCAGCTGTGATCTGTCTCCGGAGATTTCTTTAACCTGTAAAAATTTGAATTATTTTATTATTTTTCCTCTTCCCATCAGCGCGCCGATTATTCCGCCAACGATGGCATACATTACGACTCCAACCAACACATCGACAATCGTAGCCGTCAGGTCGAGTGTGTTTGATGTAGCATAATGAATCATGTCCATGCTCAATGTCATAAAGAATCCGACAGCCGCACCGGTGCTGGCGCCGCTCCCGATCGAACCGATATTCCCGAGTTTCAGGAATATGTAACTCAGTAATGCGGCTGAGGCGAAATTGCCCAGGATCAGCGCCCACCATACAATTTCGCTCATTTGTTTCATGGATCCCTGAGCCGCTGCCGAATGACTAACGAAAAAACCGGAGAGTGCCAATCCATAAATCAGATAGCCCACGAAGAAAAATGCGATCCCTCCTGCCAATGTGCCGATGAAGAATTTTTTTGTATTCATGTTTTTGGGGTTTAGGATAAGGAAGTTACGTTTTTAGGCATAAAGCGTAAAGCGTAAGGCGTAAAGCGAAGGCATAAGACTAAGGCATAAGGCATAAGGCTAAGGCTAAGGCAAGGCATAAGGCTAAGGCATAAGGCTAAGGCAAGGCTTGGGGTCTGATTCAGTCCTGATTTTCGTAAATTCGGGAAGCGACGGAATGTCTGTGACCTGAGATCACGAATAGACCCACAACATGAAAAGGATATTCTTCAGGAAGCATCTGATCATTTTTATTTTACTCTTGCAGGGTTCCTGTAAGATGAAAGATAAAAACATTTCTTCTGAACAGATCAAAGCCATCAACCTCAAACGCGGGGAAATCGTTCTTTGTGGCCCTTCTGATAAGCAATTTGGTTCTGTACAATTTGATATTTCCTGTACAAAGGATGTAAAAAGTATGTTCAATCAGGCAATGGCTTTGTTGCATTCCTTTGAATATGATGAAGCGGAAAAAGTATTTACAAAAATCATTGACCGGGAACCGGGATGTGCCATGGCATACTGGGGTGTTGCCATGTGCAATTATCATCCGCTCTGGGCACCTCCCGGTTCTGCCGAACTGATTAAAGGATCAAAGGTGATTGGACTTGCGGAGTCTCTTCATGATGTCACAGTTCGGGAGTCAGATTATATAAAAGCGATTGCAGAATACTACAGGGACTGGGAAAAGGCAGATCAGCATACCCGTTGTGTCCGCTATGAAAAGGCGATGGAGAAATTATACACCCAATACCCGGAAGACCATGAAGCAGCGATATTCTACGCATTGGCCCTGGTTGCGGCTGCCGATCCTGCCGACAAAACATTTGTCAGTCAAAAAAAAGCGGGAGCTATCTTAAATGCCGTTTATCCTGTCGAACCCAACCATCCCGGTATTGTGCATTATATCATTCATACATTTGACTATCCGGATTTGGCTGAGTCGGCTTTGCCGGCGGCGAGAAAATATGCATCCGTTGCACCTGCTTCGGCACATGCCCTGCATATGCCTTCCCATATTTTCACCCGGCTGGGTCTTTGGGATGAATGCATCAGTTCCAATCTGGCGTCCACTGCCGCTGCGAAGTGTTATGCCGAAAACGCCGGCCTGAAGGGCCATTGGGACGAAGAATTGCATGGAATGGATTATCTGATGTATGCCTATCTGCAAAAAGCGGATGATAGTCTGGCATTGTCGGAATGGGATTATCTGCGGACGATCCGTGAGGTCTATCCGGCAAATTTCAAAGTGGCCTATGCTTTTGCGGCTATTCCTGCCCGTTATGTACTCGAAAAAAAAATGTGGAAGGAAGCAGCTTCCCTTGAAATATATCCCCATTCTTTTCCATGGGATAAATTCCCCTGGCAAAAAGCCATTATACATTTTACCCGATTGCTCGGTGATGTGCATACCGGGCTGATGGATTCGGCCAAATCCGAACTCGGTAAATTGAAGATTATTCATGACACGCTTTTGGCTCAGGGCGACAGGTATCAGGCGAATGAGGTTGATATTCAGATTAGGGCCTCAGAGGCCTGGATACAATTCAAAGACGGGAAATATGGAAATGCTTTGGAAAATATGATATCTGCTGCTGATATGGAAGACGCGACAGAAAAAAACCCGGTTACACCCGGAGAAGTAATTCCTGCCAGGGAACTGTTGGCGGATATGTTGTTGGAAATGGGATATAAGGAAAAGGCCCTGACGGCTTATCAGGAGGACCTGAAACTGCATCCCAAACGTTTTAACGGATTATACGGTGCGGGTCTGGCATCGGAAAGATGCGGAGACAAAAAAAATACAGCGTATTATTATCGCCAGCTGTCGGAAATAAGTGCCATACATTCCAACAGGCCTGAGCTTATGAAAGCAAAGTTATTTTTGAACAGTCAATAGATTTCGTGACGGCCAAATGGTCCATATTATGTTATATAAAACCATTTACTGTATGTTGATTTTTTACACTTGCAGAATGGTAAACAAATCTATTTTCTCATCTCTTCCCCTCAGTTCATTTT
>DASSGT010000601.1:0-2676 GCA_035693345.1 Puia sp.
CCTTTGGCATCTTCTGATGAGGTTTTAATTGATACCCTACTGGCGGATCTGCACGGGCAGAACACTTATGGGGCCATTTGGGCAATTCTTCCTGCCTGAAGCACGAAGACCATTTAAAAATGGAGCGCGAAAGTACGTTGATTTTAGCAAAAATGGAAATAATATACTGATATGTATATGGATACGGGTAAGATATTGGTATCATTTATCGGGGTTTTAACGCTTTTCCACTATTTTTGCCTCCCCTAAAAATCTCAGATCTAATAAATATGGACAAATTGATTTATCTGGTACCCCTGATGGGAATTGTCGGTCTTTTGTATACTTATTTAAAATTCAAATGGGTTTCCAGGCAGGAAGAAGGCACTGATCTGATGAAAAGGATTAGCCAGTACATAGCAGAAGGCGCCATGGCCTTCCTGAAAGCCGAATGGAAGATCCTGGGATATTTTGTAATTATTGTGGCGCTCCTGTTGGGCTTTATGGCCAGCACAAACCCTCATTCCAACTGGTCTATTTCTATTGCTTTTATACTGGGTGCTGTTCTGAGTGCCACAGCAGGTTATATCGGTATGCGCGTGGCTACAAAAGCGAACGTAAGAACCGCTCAAGCTGCCAGGACAAGTCTGAGCCGCGCTTTGAAAGTATCCTTCACCGGCGGTTCCGTAATGGGTCTTGGTGTTGCCGGTCTGGCGGTATTGGGCTTAGGAGGATTATTCATTATACTGAAGTCCATTTTTGCACCGGATGCCGAAGTGAATTCTGAAGAAATGCTTCGTACGATCGAAGTGCTTACAGGGTTCTCTCTCGGGGCGGAGTCCATAGCTCTTTTTGCCCGTGTGGGCGGAGGAATATATACAAAGGCAGCGGATGTCGGCGCCGACCTGGTGGGTAAAGTGGAGGCCGGAATTCCGGAAGACGATCCCCGAAATCCGGCAACGATTGCCGACAATGTCGGAGACAATGTAGGAGATGTGGCCGGCATGGGTGCCGATCTTTTTGGATCTTATGTAGCTACAGTACTTGCTACCATGGTGCTCGGTCAGGAAACTGTTTCTCAGGATAATTTTGGCGGCTTGTCCCCCATCCTGCTCCCGATGATGATTGCCGGCACTGGTATTCTGTTTTCCATGGTAGCCACTTTATTTGTGAGAATCAGTGAAAATGCGAGCATCAGTACTGCTAGTGTTCAAAAGGCGCTCAACATGGGTAACTGGGGTTCGATCATTTTAACCGCTCTGGCATCCGTCGGGCTGGTTTATTTTATATTACCTGAAACGATGACATTGAGGGGTCTGGAATTTACCAAATGGGGCGTACTCGGCGCCATTGCAGTCGGTCTGACGGTGGGAACACTACTGAGTTTGATCACAGAGTATTATACTGCCATGGGTAAACGGCCGGTGGTCTCCATCATCCGTCAGTCATCGACGGGACATGCGACGAATGTGATTGGAGGGTTGGCTGTTGGTATGGAATCGACATGCCTTCCTATCCTTGTGTTAGCGGCCGGAATCTGGGGTGCCTATGCATGCGCCGGTTTATATGGAGTTGCTATAGCGGCTGCAGGCATGATGGCTACAACTGCCATGCAACTTGCTATTGATGCATTCGGACCGATTGCTGACAATGCGGGTGGTATTGCTGAAATGAGTGAACTGCCCAAGGAAGTTCGGGAAAAGACAGATGTGCTGGATGCTGTCGGCAATACGACTGCCGCTACTGGTAAAGGATTTGCCATTGCGTCAGCTGCACTTACTTCCCTCGCTTTGTTTGCTGCATTTGTTGGTGTTGCCGGAATCAGTGGTATTGATATTTATAAAGCTAAAGTTCTTGCCTCTTTGTTTGTAGGTGCTATGATTCCATTTATATTTTCATCCCTTGCAATTCGCGCCGTCGGAGAAGCGGCAATGGCCATGGTGGAGGAAGTGCGCAGGCAATTCCGCACGATACCGGGAATTATGGAAGGGACAGGAAAACCCGAATATGATAAATGTGTGGCGATCTCTACAGAAGCATCTCTCAAGAAAATGATGCTGCCGGGTGCCATTGCTATATTCTCACCGTTGATCATGGGATTTTTACTTGGTCCGGAAGCCCTCGGCGGATTTCTGGCAGGCGCTACAGTAAGCGGCGTTCTGATGGGTATGTTCCAGAACAATGCAGGCGGTGCCTGGGACAATGCCAAAAAATCATTTGAAAAAGGAGTGGAAATAAATGGTGAAATGTTTTACAAAAAATCGGAGCCGCACAAAGCGTCTGTAACCGGAGATACAGTCGGTGATCCATTTAAAGATACATCCGGACCATCCATGAATATTCTGATTAAACTGATGTCCATCGTTTCTCTGGTTATCGCCCCCACCCTGGCGCAGATATACGGAACCCGTGATGCACAGGTGAAGGCTTTAAAAACAAAAAAAATTCCAACGGAACTTATCAGCAGGACAAAGTAAAAATTCACTCATTGTTGTCTGCTGGAATATCTGATTCTCCGGTCAGCAATTTCTTTGAGTTTTCCAGATCTTTCTTCTGCTGGTCACTGAGTTGCGGATAACTCAGATCCAGACGACTCAGTTCATTAACTATAATATTCGCGATGATAAGCCTGGTAAACCATTTGTCGTCGGCTGGAATGATGAACCAGGGAGCCAAAAGATTTGAAGTATTTTTCAG
>DASSGT010000602.1:0-2660 GCA_035693345.1 Puia sp.
ACACCGTCCGAATAGATGTCATTAAAAGTAAGGATAGCTCCTGGCATCTGGAACGTGTAAAAAGCAGCCTGGGCAATAATTCTGCAGAAGCCAGGAATCTCGCTTCGCAGATCAATTTTCCAATCGAACAGAGAGATAGCATTCTTGCCCTTTCGCGCGGATTTATTATTACGCCAAATCAGCTATTCAGAAATCAGAAAGTACTACTCGTGATCGAAATGCCGGTGGGTAAAAAAATCCTGATGAAAAGAAACCTGGATGAATACAAATGGTTCACGGTGAATAGAAAACGCTGGCGTAATAACGGGATTGATATTGAATGGGATGATTCAGATAATGATGAAGCATATTCATGGACTTCGGAAGTTGAATATGTCATGACTGAAAATGGTCTGGAGAGAACCGGCAAAAACTTCCGGGACAATGGTGATAACGAAGAACAAAACCGGAATGTATTACCCGATAGTTCTCAAAAGAAAAATTCAAATGGAGATTACCGGTATCATAAACCAAAAACCACCCGTAATTTAAATGTACCGGCTCCTGAAAAGAAGCCGGAAGATAAAGAGGACGAATCCACCGAGTCCAGCGCAACGCTGGGTTTGCTGACCAATCTCAGTTAAATGGAGATCTGAATATCAATCAATGGTCCCGGCCATAACCGCTTCAGCGGATGAGCCGGGACCATATTATTATTGGCTGCCTGCAGAGCAAGTTTTAATTTCGCGCTCGGTTTCTTAAACTACAATGGTTATGAAAATCACACCCTTTACACATAAACATCTTGAACTGAAGGCAAAAATGGCGGAATTCGCCGGGTACAATATGCCGATCAGCTATTCAGGCATCAATGATGAACATCTGGCTGTTCGGACTAACGCAGGCATTTTCGATGTGAGTCATATGGGTGAATTTATTCTCAAAGGACCCGGTGCACTCGGTCTGATACAGAGCCTGACTTCCAACGATGCTTCCAAACTGAATGCCGGTCAGGCGCAATACAGTTGTCTTCCCAATGCAACGGGCGGTATTATCGATGACCTGCTTGTGTACTGCATTAAAAAGGATGATGTATATATGCTGGTGGTGAATGCTGCCAATATCGAAAAAGACTGGAACTGGATCAAAAAAAATAACACGGAAGTAAAACTGGAAGACATTTCTTCCAAAACCTGTCTCCTGGCCATTCAGGGGCCCAATGCAACAAAAATATTACAGCCACTGACATCCATGGATCTGATGAATCTCAAATATTACAATTTTGTAAAGGGGAATTTTGCGGGTGTCGATAATGTGCTGATCAGCGCAACCGGGTACACAGGAGCCGGAGGAGTTGAAATTTACTTTGAAGATAAAAACGATGCCGCTGATAAAATATGGGATGCCATTTTCAGCGCAGGAAAATCATTTGGACTAAAACCTGCTGGCCTGGCTGCCCGGGACACCTTACGACTGGAGATGGGTTATTGTTTATATGGGAACGATATTAATGACAGCACTTCTCCATTGGAAGCAGGATTGGGGTGGATCACTCGATTTACCAAACCTTTTGTGGGCCGTGAAGTGATAGAAGAGAAAAAACATAACGGGATACAAAAAAAGCTGGTTGGGTTTGAAATGCTGGAGAAAGGCATTCCCAGACACGGATATGAGATCAAGGATTTTTCGGGAGCCACCATTGGAGAAGTCACGTCCGGTACACAATCGCCTTCCCTGAATAAAGCCATCGGTTTGGGTTACGTGCGGGATACTTTTTCAAATGTGGACGCAAAAATTTATATCAAAGTCCGGGATAAACTTTTACAGGCCCGTGTTGTCAAACTTCCGTTTCTTTCTTAATACGGCTGCTGATGCAGAGTAGGAGATAAATATTTATTGAATTTATTGTGAAACTGATGCCGAACACAAAACCCTTCTTATACACTTCTCTTTCGCCCGCATTGTTGCATTTATATAATGTATCTCAGGCGACGGTTGTCATCATTGACATACTGCGCGCCACATCCACCATCGCAACCGCATTGTACAACGGAGCAAAACACATAGTACCCGTTGACAGTGTCGCAAAATGTATTGAACTGGGCCGCCAGATCAACTGTATCACTGCAGGAGAAAGAGACGGAAAGATTGCGGAAGGACTTAGCTATGGTAATTCCCCCTTTGAATATAACCGCGAATTTATACAGGGAAAAATCCTGGTACTGACAACAACCAATGGTACCCGGCTCCTGCATATGGCGCTGGACAAGGGTGCGCGGGAAATTGTAACCGGCTCTTTCGCCAACCTGGATGCCGTTACGGAATATCTGCTGCAGCAGAAAAATAATGTCATACTCGCCTGTGCCGCCTGGAAGGACCGGATAAATATTGAAGACACATTATTTGCGGGTGCAGTCATCGAAAAAGTGCGGGATCATTTTAATATTGAATGCGATGCATCCCATACAGCTGTCAATCTGTATGAGAAAGCGTCAGGCGATTTATTTGGATTTATGAAAGAAAACAATGCTTCCCATTTCAAACGCCTGATGGCATATGGACTGGAAAAAGATATTCGTTATTGTCTGGAACCCAATCAGGCAAATGTGTTACCAATTTATGAAGCAGGTAAACTGAAAATTTACTGATTCATTTCCCAGACATCCATTTTTCTTTCAAAT
>DASSGT010000603.1:0-2469 GCA_035693345.1 Puia sp.
GTGATCACCATTTTGGAAGTCAGAAGGAACAGGAAAACTGAGAAATAAACTAATAAAAACAATACCCATTTACGGTTTTTTATGATAGCAGGCCTGTTGTTTTCTTCAATCAGGAAAAGAATCCCGATAAAAACCAGTACGGAATATTGTATCGCATGACCCGAATAAATATTAACCAGCGGATGATAAAAGAGATAATTTGTGTTTCCGGTATGTACATACAATTGCCAGGCATGAACAAGTGCTATGAGAGATGCTGTAAATAATATGAGCGTATACCACTTCATCAACATGCCATAATTTTCCCTTCGAACCAGGTTGCTGTAACATACAGCGATTGGAATCGCAATCAGCCCCAGGTTTATTTGCTGATCAAATAAACCCTGATTTGTATTGTTTGTATAAAGTAATGCCAATCCCTGAACAATAAAATAGAGAAAGCAGCCTGCGTTAAAAATGTTAAAGAATTTCCTGTTCCACCACTCATCGTGGGATAGTCTGTAGTGGATCAATGCAAAAGCCATCATCACGATAACAGAAATACTGGCAATAATCCTGAAAGAGAAAACAACGCTTACAAATAACGCGATCGTTACCCATTCATATAGAAGGCTCACTAAATAAGTTAGGCGGGTCAGTAAAGAAGTCTCCTGAATTCTTTTCATATAAGGATGCGTCAAATATATATCTATACGATCAACCCCCCGCCCCTGCTTCCAACTTAATCCGATCCATAGTCACTCCATTTCTATCTAAACCCGCGATCAGTCAGGAACCGGCCCTGCTCAGATCATTTGAGCATAATTGATATAATTTGCTACTTTTGCCAGAATTAAAAAAAATCTTCAGACTTAACTACCTGATTTTTCGAAAGATACCGACATGAACGAAGAAAACATCAAAAGTGAAGACCACATAAACCTTCCTCCGTTTAAAAAAACCGCGATTCAAATCCTTCGTTCCACTTTCTCGGTTATCGATCTATTTGCTGAAGTAATCCGAAAAAGCAAACTGCTTCTGCTGGCAGGCCTGATTTCGGGTTTGGCGGTCGGGTTTTCCTATTATTCTTCCCGACCTGCCTATTTTGAGGTATCAATGATTGCGGAATCTTCAGCTGCCTATCGTAAAACCCTGTCCGAAATGATTAAGTCTTTGAACGCACTGATTGGTACCCGTTCCCAGGAAAAGTTGGCTACCGAACTTGATATCAGCGATCAGCAGTCCAGGCAGATCAGCCTGATAGAAATGACAGGATTATCCAATGAATCTCTGGAAAATGACACGTCCACAAAATATAATCAGCCATTTAAAATTACTGCCCGAATTCACAATCCATCTTTGGCGGATACTTTTCAAAATGCCATTGAAAAATATCTGGATAACAAACCAAGTTTGAAAAAAATCAAAGACGACCAGGTCAGATTCTATAACGAAAAACTTGCTTATACGGATAAAGAGCTGGCAAAACTGGATACCCTGAAAACGGAGTATAACCATTTTTTGGCTTCCTCAAAAATTACTACTACTTATTATAGTAACGACGTCGATCCGTCTACTATTTACAAACAGTCAAATGACCTGATCAATGAAAAGGGAACCATAGTCTATTGGCTCAGCACAAATTCGAAACCAATCCAGGTAATTGATGAATTCAAAAGTCCGGTATTACCGCAGTCATATTCACTTGTCAAATCATTGTCCTTCGGCGCACTGATAGGCCTCGGCATCTGTTTCCTCCTTGGTTTGTACCTGGAACTATACCGGAAAATCAGGAATTATAAAGGGAACATATAGCTGTAACCATCCATACAACCTTCATAACGGCATGCCGATAAAATTATCTATATCAGTAAAAAATTGGGTGGCGCAATACAGAGACAACTTATTAATTAATCGCCTGTTCGCCGTTCTCAGCATTGACATTCTGGTAAAATTAGCGGGGGTCATACTACTCCCGGTATATTTAAGACTGATGACACAGGACGAATACGGTTTGTATGGTTATCTGCTGTCCATCATTTTCACTTTCTCGGTGGTTTTGAATTTCGGTTTATATATTCCAATCAGTAAATTTTATCACGACTTTGAAAACGAAGAAGACAAAGGGCACCTTTTATTTACCATATTTTGTTTGCTGGCAATTATTCTGACGCTTGTCATTTTCCCGATTTATTTCTTTAACTGGGATTATATACTTGTAAAAATTCTGTTTAAAAACCAGATCCATTATGCTGAATACAGAGGTTCCGTATTATTGGCGTTGGTTGTCACCATAGGCAATTTCATGCTTACTAATTTTTTGTTTACGTCAGAAAAAATAAAGCAGCTCAAACAATATAATTTACTTAGAATCATTTGCATAAATCTTTTTGCAACGTCTCTGCTATTCATACTGAAGAATCACGACAGGGTGAGGGTACGACTGGAGACTACGTATCTTGTGGAGGCTATTTTGTTTCTGAGTTTTAT
>DASSGT010000604.1:0-10572 GCA_035693345.1 Puia sp.
CAAAATGATCCTTTACCGGCTGATGCATATACATCCGCAAAAATTCTTCAGACGCTGATAGAAAAAAACTGGAAGATGGAGGAGAATGATAAAGACATGATCCTGATGCTTCACGAATTTGAATATATGTTGGAAAAAAGAAAATATTCTCTTCGAAGCAGCCTGGTTGTAAAAGGAGAAAATGCTATGAGAACTGCAATGGCCAAGACAGTTGGCCTTCCGCTGGGAATCGCGGCCAAACTGATACTGGAGGGAAAAATGCCTGTCTCAGGATTGCACATTCCGATCATCCGGGAAATTTATGAACCGGTATTGGAAGAACTTGCGACAGAGGGAATTCGTTTCCGGGAAGAAATTAATTAACTTCCAGATGCTGGGTATACAGGGTCTTATACTGCATGTCCCGGAATATCAATATATAAAGTCCTCGCCGGAGGTAAAGGGTATACGTTCCGTTTCCATAAGAGAAATAGGTTTGATCTGCCGGAACCACCTGACCTGGTTTTGCACCGAAGGATTCAAACTGATAATAGGCCTGTACCAGAAAAATATTTTGATTTTTTGTCTTGACAGATACAGCATGCCTGCGATTGGATAAGGCAAGCCAGGTAGGTCGTGCAAAATAGTATGTTGTTTTCGGATGAACGACCGTCAGATCGTATAAAGTGGTTCCGGTTATATTTACCGGCTCATCATTTACAAGCGGAATCGAAGCTATTGTCAGCGGATATTTTTCAACATACGCATCATAAAAAGCCTTACCGAACGAAAAATTGCTCTCTTCCGTCATATCGGTCTGATCGATCGTCAGTGGGTCAATGCCTGTCATTCTTTTGAATGCCATACCCATGGGAATAAAATCAGGTGAGATACTTTTCTCTGCAATATTTCCATAGCTGCCATATACAAATATTTTTGCTTCAGGATCATCTTTCAGAATCCTGGCTATATTCAAAGCCTGGATCGAATCCCTTTCAGTGGGCGAATGCAGGTTTCCCTGTGGATCCTGATAGGAAACCAGTGTGAATCCAAGGTCCAGCGCCTGACGGATGAACTCACCGGCAACCGGTTCGGTTGCAAAATGCCCGGTTTTATACGTGAGTTTTGTCAGTTCATGGTCCGGCATAGGATTCAGCATTTCCATTGCCAGATAGCGATATCCCCTGTTATATAAAACATCGAGTAATGAGTATGCAAAAGCCCGGTGAATGGGCTTATTATTTGCTTCATTCAGCATAATAACTTTATAGTTGGATGCAATAAATGTGATAAATCTTTTTGCGTCCGCATTTTTAATATCCTTGAGCTGTTGGATGCTTTTTCCAATCTGACGGTATTCAACATCCGTCAGATGGGTTGTATCAGACATTTTCTGATATTCCAGAGCTGCAGCATAGTCACCTGTGAATGAAACGGACTGACTAAGCAAATCATAATAGATGGGTGTTGAAAAATCTCGCATAAATTTCTTCCCATTGCCCAGTAACTGATAAAGCGGGTAGAGATAGTGAATGTTATCTCCGATCATGTAATGCAGGTCATTGAAGCTGCTGTCGTATGTATTTGGCTGCTGTTTCGTTACAAAATGCTGCAGGCTGATCAGCGAGGGATTTGGAGGAGTTATCTGGGCAAAGCACAAATTGACAGATGCAAGGAATAAAATGAGAAGGTAAAATCTTTTATTTTTCATATTTCTTATACCATACCTGCCATTTTCAGGATAATTTGCCATTCTTCATCTGAAACAGGCTGAACAGACAGGCGGCTGATCCGGACCAGTGACATATTTGAAAGTTTTTTTTCTTTCTTAATCTGATCCAGGGAAACCGGATTTTTTAATTTTTTCAACGGTTTTAAATCAATGGCAAACCATGCGGGATCATCGCTCGTAGGATCCGGATAGGCTTCTTTGGTTACGGCAGCAATGCCTACGATTTCTGTCCCTTTATTACTATGATAGAAAAATACTTCATCGCCTTTTTTCATAGCTCTCAAATGCAAGCGGGCCGCATAATTACGAATACCGTCCCAACGGGTCTGTTTGTCTTTCATTAACTGATCCCAACTATAGACCTCCGGTTCAGATTTGACAAGCCACTTGGACATTTAGTTATTAATTATTAGTTATTAGCTATTTCAAAGATAATGTTTAGGAATTAGGACTGACGCATTGCGCATGATCAGCGCCATAAATTTTTTGTAAATAAATCCGGATGATATGTTTCCTCGTAATTGTATGAACAATTTCAAATCCATTTTAAATAATCAACCGTTTTCAATTATGAATTATTACAAATTTCTATTTATCGGTTTAATCGCTTTGTCGGGTATGGGTTCTTCATTCGCCCAGTCACCCGTTACAGTAGGTGGTGCCCTGATGTATCCTTCGAAAAACATCATTGAAAATGCAATGAATTCAAAAGATCATACCACCCTGGTAGCTGCAGTGAAGGCTGCCGGATTGGTAGAAACTCTGGAGAGTCCCGGTCCATTTACCGTTTTTGCTCCAACCAACGAAGCATTTGCAATGTTACCGGCAGGCACAGTCGATAATCTTCTGAAACCTGAAAATAAATCCACTCTAACGGCTATCCTTACTTATCATGTGGTTTCCGGGAAATGGGACTCAAAAATGCTGATCGACAAAATCAAAGAAGGGAACGGTACGGCGCAATTAATCACTGTTCAGGGCGGGAAGATATGGGCGATGATGAAGGATGGCAAAATGATGCTGAAAGACGAAAAAGGGAATATGGCAACTGTCACCATTTCCAATGTTTATCAGAGTAACGGGGTGATTTTTGTAATTGACAGAGTATTAATGCCCAAATAAGCTCAGGGCTCAAAGCGCAAAGCTTAAAGTTCTAGAAAAAGTCGGCAATCCGAAACCCATTAGTGAATAACCAAATATAAATTCAATATCCCGGGTAACTCCTTTAACAAATGCTTTAAGCTTTACGCTTTAGGCTTTCTGCTTGCTGAAGCATCCAATACCCCACCCCGTCCGTATATACATGAAAGCTGTGAAAACGGCTTAACTCTTGCGACAGGTTGTTTTAAGGTCACCACCCGCCTGCCTTCGTGGTACGGTGGGTGGTTTTTTACCATCCGCTTCCCAGTACGTCAGCAATATGTAGTGTTTTTATAGGCAGACCTTTGTGTTTGATATACCCATCCAGGTGCATCAGACAGGACAGGTCAGTTGAAATCAAATACTTCGCACCGGTTTTTAATGCGTGATTAACTTTTTGATCCGCCATGGCAAGTGAGATCGATTCAAATTTTACGGCAAAACTTCCACCAAAACCGCAACAGGTTTCCACATCATCCATTTCAATTAATTCCAGTCCTTTAACATGGGACAATAATTTGCGTGGTTCAGTTTTAATTTTACATTCTCTCAACGCTGAACAGGAATCATGATAAGTAGCTTTTCCTGTTAAGCTGGCGTTGAAATTATCCAATTGAAGCACATTCACCAGGAAATCTGAAAATTCATATATCCGTTTTCCTATGGCTTTTACTTCTTTGTTGAAGGAAGAATCTATGAATAATCCCGGATAATAGTTCCTGACAAAGCCGGTGCAGGATGCGCTGGGAGATACAATATAATCGGTACCCGGAAAATCCTTCAGAAATTTCAGACAGACTTCCTTTGAATCTTCCTGAAAGCCTGCGTTAAAAGCAGGTTGGCCGCAACAGGTTTGCTCTGTATTATATTGAACCGTACAGCCCGCTTTTTCCAGTACGCGAACCATATTGAAAGCGGTATCCGGAAAAAGCTGATCAATAAAACAAGGTATGAAAAGCTGGACTTTCAATCGTTATGCTTAAATGGATCTTGAAAATGAAATCATTTTTATTGCCGCATCGGCCGCTTCTTCGCCTTTGTGTCCGTGTATACCACCGACTCTTTGTTTTGCCTGTTCTTCGGTATCAACGGTGAGCACCCCAAATATTACGGGAACGGAAAGCTGGAGGTTTAAGGCAGTAATTCCATCCGTTACCGAGCGGCAAACATACTCAAAATGTGGTGTGTCTCCTTTAATGACGCAACCAAGCGCAATAAAGGCGTCAGGCTTTTTTTTGCCCGCCTGATCCCATGTTTTTTTTATGGCAAATGGAATTTCGATGGCACCAGGAACCCGGTAGTCCTTCCATTCAATTTTTCCCGATTCCAGAATTTTCTTACATCCTTCGAATAGTTCATCCACGATCGCAGCGTTCCATTCAGTTCGGATCACGACAACGGATGCCTTTTTTACTTTTGGTGCTGTGGCTTTTGATTTTCCGGATGAAGACATGAGGATTATTTAACAACACCCAGTCTGGCCAGGTAACGGTCTATTTCAAAACCCCGGGGTGAGGAAGGATATTTATTCTTTAAGAGTTCGTACATGGAAATGGCATCCTGTGTCTTACCCATACTTTCATATAAATAACCGGCACGGAAAAGATATTCGGGAGAGATGATTTCATCCTGCTCAAAATAAGTTCCGGCTTTTTTATACTGTTCTGCTGCTTCTTCCTTTTTATTTAATTCGGAATAAGCATCACCCAAAAGTCCGTAAGCTTTGGCCTGTACCTGAACAGCAGAAGTTTTAAAATCTTTTAAATATTTAACTGCATTGTTGAAATCACCCAATTTCAGATAACAGCTGCCGGCATAAAATTCAGCAAGATTCGCCGCTTTCGTTCCGCCATAACGCGAAATGATTTTAACAAATCCGGCATTTACCGCATCACCATTGAGGGCAAGACGGGTAGAATCAAGGCGAAAATATTCTTCAGCCCGGTACATAGCCCCGGCTGCATCTTTCTCCTTTGGATCGAGAAAAAATTGTTTATAGGCAAAATAACCTAATATAACGATCAGGATCCCTGCCAGTCCAATAGCGGCTTTCTTGCCGTAGTTGTCCTGAAAATGTTTCCATTTGTCAACTGGTGAAATTTCACGGTCTAATTGCTCACGATGTTTAATGTCGCTCATACTTGGGAATTATGAAACAGGCTTGCTGTGTTCAGTCTTTAATAAATGGATAATTCTTGTCGATGTAAATGTCTTTGTAGACTTCATCGTCATTCGGAATAGGTGATTCTTCGGCAAATTTTACGGCAGCGGCAACGGTTTCTGCTACTCTTTTATTGATGGCATCCAGTTCCGCCTGGGTGGCATATTTTTTTGTCAGAATGGTATCTGTAACCTGCGCAATCGCATCTCTTTGTTTGTACTCTTCCACTTCCTCCTTTGTTCTGTATTTCTGGGGATCTGAAATGGAGTGGCCTTTATAACGATAGGTCTTGATTTCTAATAAAGTCGGTCCGCCCCCATCCCTGGCGCGCTTGATGGCCCTGGAAACACCTTCGTGTACTGCTTCCGCACTCATGCCGTCAATGGAATCAGCTGGCATTTCATAAGAGTCTGCAAGTTTATAAATGTCCACCACGTTGGACGTCCTCTCAACAGAAGTGCCCATCGCATAATTATTGTTTTCGCATATGAATACGACAGGCAGGCTCCAGAGCATTGCAAGATTAAAAACCTCGTGTAACATGCCCTGTCGGGCGGCGCCGTCTCCAAAGAAGGTCAAAACAGCGTTGTCGGTTCCTTTATATTTTTCGGCGAAGGCAAGTCCGGCACCCGTTCCGATTTGCGCGCCGACGATTCCATGCCCCCCGAAGAACTTCACATCGACTCCAAAGAAATGCATACTGCCCCCTTTGCCCTTGGCAGCGCCTGTGGCTTTTCCATAACGTTCGGCCATACAGGCATTGGCACTGACTCCTTTGGCAAGTGCAAGGCCATGGTCACGATATCCGGTAATGAACGGATCGTCGGGCCGGGTTGCCGTCATACAACCAGCGGCAATAGCTTCCTGACCAATATAAGCATGAAAGAATCCGCGGATCTTTCCTTCCATCTTATACTTTTCTTCTGCCATCATTTCAAATTGCCGGATCAACTGCATGAGTTCATACCAGTATAAGTAGGTTTCTTTGGAAAACTTGGTAGCCACTTGCTTAAATTTGATTTAAACCAGCCGTATTGGCGGGCGGGGTGCAAAGATAAGGGGTAAACGGGTAAATTTCAGAGAAACAGCGGGATTTGGAGCCTGTTTTTTGGCTTTCCAACAGCCTAACGCTTAATATATTCGATGAAAAGGCGCCGTCCGGCACACCACCGTTTTTCGGGTCCCGATTTCTGTCTGTTTCATCTGCCGGTCTGAACACTTGTCCTTTTGCAAGACAGGCATAAAAGGATTGTCAGGTTCTTAAAATATTATCACACTTTCAATTCGGCGGGTACTCTATATCGTTAGATAAAATACAAGACTTTGAGACGATCCGCTGGTCATCATCCTGTCGGATCAACGGGAAAACAGAACAGATTATCCGGTTGCCTTCTAATAACTAAATTACATCTCCGTATACCGGATCAGCCTATGCTATCTCTCAGGAATATTACTCTGACACAATACAAAAATTATCTGCATGAAGGTTTTGATTTTGACAAACCGATCATTGGTATTTATGGTAACAATGGTGTTGGTAAAACAAATCTTCTGGATGCTATTTATTACCTGAGTTTTACAAGAAGTTATTTCTACAAATCAGATCTGCAGAATGTGCATGACGGGAAATCAGGATTCCGGATAGAGGGGAATTTTCAAACAGAGGATGGTACTCAGAACGTCGCCTGTATTGTCCGAGAAAATGGGAAAAAGGAAGTACTGCTCAATGATGAAATTTACCAGCGCCTGTCCGGACATATCGGGAAATTTCCCTGCGTGATCATTACGCCCGATGATGCCCGGATCATTACTGAAGGAAGTGATGAACGACGCAGATTTATGGATGCATTACTCTGTCAGATAGATTCATTGTATCTGCAGCATCTTATAGAATATAATCGTCTTCTTCTGCAACGTAACCAATTATTACGTTCACTGGCTGAAAGCATTTCTACTGACAGAAGCCTGCTGGATGTGTATGATGCCCAGCTTCAACGCCCGGGAACTTACATTTTCGTAAAGCGCCAGCTTTTTTTCCATGAGATATTACCTTCCATCGAATCTATTTATCAATATATCGCAAGTTCCGATGATGGCCTCCGTTTATCCTACCAAAGTGATTTGTTATCCACGCCGTATGCAGAACTTTTATACAAATCGAGGGAGAAAGATTTAATGTTACAACGTACGCATGCCGGCATCCACCGAGATGATATTGACATCCGTCTGAGAACCCTTCAGTTTAAAAATATTGCATCGCAGGGTCAGCGGAAAAGTCTGCTGTTTTCGATGAAACTGGCTGAATATGAGATGTTGAAAACAACCAAAGGATTTGCACCCATTATCCTGCTGGACGATGTTTTTGAAAAACTCGACGCGCGTCGTATGCATCAACTACTTGCCAGGGTATGCGAACCTGGAAACGGACAGCTTTTTATTACAGACACACATGAAGGCCGTATCCGCGAACATTTGGAAAACCTGTCGGCAGATTATTCCCTTATAGGCCTAAAGTCTAAAGTCTAAAGCCCAAAACTTTTTAGAAAGACTTAAAAGAAAACTAAAAAAGCTTAAGCTTTCATTTTTAATTTTCACATTTAGTTTTAGACTTTAGGCTTTGAGCTTTAGGCTTATCTTTGATCAATGAGTGAGTATTCAATGGCGGAGGCACTGAGGAAATTCCTTCAGCAAAGCAGGCTGAAGGGCAGTGTACTCTCTTTGCAGATTACGGAAGTCTGGGAAGAGATCATGGGTAAAACGATTGCCCGCTATACTGATAAAATTGAAATTCACGGGACAACCTTATATATTCAGACTGCAGTAGCACCTTTAAAACAGGAATTGCTTTATAAGAAAGACAAAATCAGGGAAAGAGTAAATGAGGCGCTTGGAGAAAACCTGATTCGCGAAGTCGTCATTCGATAATAAATCATTTTTATTTAGACATTAGGCCTCAACCGCGGATCCACAACCCGGTATAACCAGTCTGTCAGCATATTGACAGTAATAAAGACAAACGAAGTGACCAGTACAGATCCCATGACAACCGGAAAATCAAGTTTGGCAAGTGCGTCTACGGTTATTTTCCCAATGCCCTTCCAGCCGAAAATATATTCTACAAAAAAAGCACCGGCGAGCAATTCTGCAAACCATCCCGTGATGGCTGTGATCACCGGATTCATCGCATTTCTTAATGCATGTCGCCAGATCACCTGTTTCTGCGATAGTCCCTTGGCATAAGCCGTGCGTATAAAATCCTGATTTAAAATATCCAGCATAGAACCTCTTGTCAGCTGTGCAATGATGGCCATCGGCCTGATACCCAGTGTGAGTGCGGGCAATATTGCATTACGAAGTTGCCATTGACGACCATAAAAAGGATCCGTATCAAACAGGCTCCCAGTCATTTGCAAACCGGTATACTGGTTGAGTACAAAACCAAAAACGTAAGCGATTACGATGCTCATAAAAAAAGAAGGAGCTGAAATCCCTAATACACTGGTAAAAATTGCCGTAGTGTCCAGCCATGTATCTTTTTTTATGGCAGCCAGAATTCCCAGGGCCATCCCCGTGACTGTCGCAATGAACATCGCCAAGAAAGCCAAAATGATGGTTCCCGGTAATGCTTCCATCAGCATGGACCAAACTTCTTTTCTTGTCTGGTAAGAACGACGCAGGTAGGGGAATTTTATTATTAGTCTGGTTTTATCTCCAATACCGATTCCATGTATATTTTTTTCTTTGATCTCTTCTTCCTTATAAATACTTACAGGCGAAACATCATTCAGGTAATAAATAAACTGACGCCATTTTGGCTGATCCAGATAAAGATCCTTCCGGATATTATTTAATGTACCTGCATCTGCCCTTTGCCCCAGAATCAGACGGGCAGGGTCTCCGAAACCCTGAAATAAAAAAAATACGATCACGATCACACCCAGCATGACCAGGCTTCCATAAAAAAGGCGGGAGATAAACTGGTTGATCATAATTAATTTGGACTTTCAGTTAGCTGAACCGGGAGCTCTGCTATGGAAGGGATCGCCATCTCCAGATTGGCATAACTCCATTTGTCCAGAATACTTGCTTTTTTCAACAGATATAATGTAGGGTCTGCTCTGGCTGCAGTTTTAACGGCTGTTGCATCACAACCAAAAACCGGAATATCTTTGCTGAGCGCGTTTTTATTCAGCCAGTACTCCCCTTCGGCACGATTGGATGTTACGAGGATCACCGGGATATTCTTTGACTTTGCTAAAGTGTACAGTAACAGAAAAGTTTTATCCCAGGACTGGCTGCTGTGCGGAAAACTCCTTGAAATCAACATCAGCTGATATCCGGGCCGTCCCAGTATTTGTAATGTGCTGTCGCTTCCTGAAGAACTCATCAGAGAGAAATCTTTTATTTCCGCTTCGGCGTTTCCCTTTCGGATCAGTTTGTCATATCGTTTGATAAAAGTATAACTGCTGTCCAGATCAGCCGGTAATTCATCAGCTGTATATTCCATGGTTTTATGATTTTTTTCATAAACAAAATGGATAACACTGCTATCAGGGATGGCGCCGGGTGGTGGCTTCATTTTCTCAAAAATATTTGCATTTTTCTTGAATGGAAGACAATCCACCATGGGCAAATAGCGTAGAGCATACCATTGAACGGCAACTGAGAAAACAAAAGTAAGGGCCAGTATGATCAGAGAACTTCTGGATGATAAGCGTGTATTTATTTCATTCCTGTAGATAAACAAAATAGCAATCAGCACCAGCAATATGAGATCCTTTATGAAGGATCCCATCGCCTGCAGCGGGATACAGTTTCCGAAGCAGCCGCATTCGCGGACCTTGCCGGATATAACGGCATAGCCAGTCAGGAAACTAAAAAAAATAATCAGGAGGAGCAATAACCAGGCGAAAAGCCGCATCCGCCATCCGAGTATGACTGCTACACCCGCCAATATTTCAAATACAATCATTACGATGGAAAACCCAAGCGTGTAGGCGTCCAGAAAAGGCATGTTCCAGACTTCAAAAAATTCCTGCATTTTGTAGCTGAGTCCCAGCGGATCATTTGCTTTGATCAATCCGGAGAAAATAAATAAAATGCCTACAAGAAGCCTTGCTGTATTCAGGAAGGTTTTTTTCATTTCAAGATATTAATGGTCGTGGCGCGCTTCTGCAATTCCGATCAGGGCAAAGATTGCATAATTAATAATATCGGTCAGGTTGGCATCAATGCCTTCGCTGATCAGGGTTTTCCCATCATTGGCCAGGATTTGTCGCATACGCATTAACTTCATAAGGATGAGATCGACAAAACTTTCCTGACTCATTTCTCTCCAGGCCTCACCATAGTCATGGTTTTTATTTTCCATGATCTTTTTTACAAATGAAATCTTTTCATCGTACAATTTTCTTGTTTTATCTATGGAAAGATCCTCAACATCTTCTCCTTTCATTTCAAGCTGGATCAATCCAATGACGCCGTAATTCACAATGGCCTGGAATTCGCCATGAATGTCCTCTCCCACTTTTTGGGAACCAATTTCCTGAATAGTGCGAAT
>DASSGT010000605.1:0-2253 GCA_035693345.1 Puia sp.
ATCACCCTTGGCAGAGGGATCGTAAAGAGGCAGATAACCGATCCATTGAAATATAAAAGGGCATTCTGGTTTTTTCTTTTGGCGCTGGTAGTCATTATTTTAACTATTCCATGGCCTGGCAGGGAAATCATCGGCAGGGGGCTCTAAAATCCAGCCAGATTTTCCAGGAGATATTGGATTCACATAATTTTTTTATATTCATACCCTCAAAATAGGGCCATATGATCAGATTTCAGGATTTAAAGGCAGGTGACCTGGTACAGGCAGATTTCGGAGGACAACGTTTTGAAGGTGAAGTCACTGATATAAACCATGAAGACAGGCAGGTTTGTGTGCACAACGGGGACCAGGATGCCTGGTTTGACCCCAATGACCTGTATCCCATCCCTTTGGACGACCGGCAGATGACAAAATTGGGTTTTGAAAAGGTTATAAACGAAGATAAATCCGTTAAATATATGCGCGGTCCCTTCCGGTTAATGACCCCGGCGCCGGACCAGTTTAACGAATTGGATATCTGGTATCGGGAAGACCGCCGGTTTATCCATCATCTGATTGGGGTCCACGAACTACAGAATTTCTACCGTCAGATGACAAAAGTGGACCTGAGCCGGGTCTAAATCATTGGTATTTTGCCTTTTTCTACCCCTTCTTGTGGCCCATTTAGCCGTGAATGGATATTTATTCAGTGAAATTTTATTCTTTGGCTGAGTAATATTATCTTTGCGCTCCCAAAATCTATGGCTAAACAAGCGCTTATTAAACAGGATGGATCTATTGTCGAAGCACTATCCAATGCCATGTTTAAGGTGAAGCTGGAAAATGGGCATGAAATCCTGGCCACTATTTCTGGAAAAATGAGGATGCATTATATCAGAATATTGCCGGGTGATAAAGTGGGAGTGGAAATGAGTCCATATGATCTGACAAGAGGAAGGATCATTTTCAGGTATAAATAAATTGAGCGTAAAGCGTAAGGCTCAAAGCCTAAAGCAGGAATTGGAGAAGAAATTAGTAAAGCTTAAAAGATAGTTGTATGAAAGTAAGGGCATCCATAAAAAAGCGCAGTGTAGATTGTAAGATCGTGCGCAGGAAAGGAAAGCTATATATTATCAACAAGAAGAATCCCCGTTTTAAGCAACGTCAGGGATAAACTGTTGATGGCTAACTGAGAATTAAAATTAAAAAATAAAAGATGGCGCGTATTGCCGGAGTAGACTTACCAAAAAACAAAAGAGGTGAAATTGGGCTTACCTATATCTTCGGAATAGGACCTTCTACAGCCAAGTACATTCTTTCCAAGGCGGGAATTAATTTCGATAAGAAAGTTTCCCAGTGGAATGATGATGAACTGAATTCAATCCGGAATATAATCACCAATGAGCTGAAGGTGGAAGGTGCTTTGCGTTCTGAAGTTCAGATGAGTATCAAACGTCTTTTGGATATTGCCTGTTACCGGGGTGTTCGTCACCGGAAAGGTTTACCTGTCCGGGGTCAGCGTACGCGTACCAATAGCCGTACACGCAAAGGAAAACGCAGAACAGTCGCTGGCAAGAAGAAGGCGCCTAAGAAGTAAAAAATCTGTCTGTCGTCAGACGGATGGATCTAAATAGCACTATTCAGGAATCAATACCGGATACGGGGTGCACGAGGAGGATTGATTCGATTCCGCCCAAAGCGGAAAATTTTTGACAACCAGATTATCTATTTCGAACAATGGCAAAAGCACAACAAGTTACCAGCGCTAAGGCAGCTGCGAAAAAAAGAGTGGTTAAGGTGGATGCATACGGGGACGCGCATATCTCTGCCAGTTTCAATAACATCATCATTAGTATTACCAACAAAAACGGTCAGCTTATTTCCTGGAGCAGTGCGGGTAAAATGGGCTTTAAGGGTTCCAAGAAAAACACACCGTATGCAGCGCAAATGGCCTCCGCCGATGCCGCGAAAACGGCTTTGGATGCGGGATTGAAAAGAGTGGATGTTTTTGTGAAAGGACCGGGATCAGGAAGAGAAAGCGCGATCCGCTCACTGGCGAATAATGGAATTGAAGTGGTAATGATTAAAGACGTAACTCCCCTGCCACACAACGGGTGCCGTCCTCCAAAAAAGAGAAGAGTTTAAGTTGTTTGAAAATTCTGGATTTGAGGTTTTATAAAGTCTCCTCAAATTTTCAGATTTTCAGAATCATATATTTTAATCAAGCTGGACAGCATTCAATTTTAAGATTTTTAATAATCCTGTCCGGGTACT
>DASSGT010000606.1:0-2424 GCA_035693345.1 Puia sp.
TTGGTCCTGATTTTTATAAGTCATTAGGTGGTGCAAAGAGTCTTTAAAATATTTTAATTCAGAAATTATGCAGGAATCACTTACCAGATACAACCCGGTTAAATATAAAACGCCAACCGGAACTAAATTGAATTGCAAGGGGTGGATACAGGAAGCGGCCTATCGCATGCTGCTGAATAACCTCAATCCTGAAGTGGCGGAACGCCCTGACGAATTGATTGTATATGGTGGCAGGGGAAAGGCTGCCCGCAATTTTCAGGCGCTTGATGATATTCTGGCGAATCTTAAAATACTCGAGAATGACGAAACCCTGCTAATTCAAAGTGGCAAACCGGTCGCCCGTATGAAGACACATCCGGATGCTCCCAGGGTACTCATTTCCAATTCACAGCTGGTTCCTAAATGGGCGACATGGGAACACTTTGATGAACTTGAAAAAAAGGGTCTGATGATGTATGGCCAGATGACTGCAGGTTCGTGGATCTATATTGGATCCCAGGGGATTGTTCAGGGAACTTATGAAACCTACGCCGCCGCAGCTGATAAACATTTTAATGGAACGCTCCGGGGAACACTGAATGTTACGGCAGGGCTTGGAGGAATGGGTGGCGCTCAGCCGTTGGCGATAACAATGAATGAGGGGGTGGCGCTGATAGCTGAAGTGGAATGGTGGCGGATCGAGAAAAGAATTGAAACGAAGTACCTAGACTTTGCCGTGCAGGATCTGGATGAAGCAATTGATCAGGCGCTGGAAGCAAAAAAAAATAAAAAGGCTCTTTCCATTGGTGTTCATTGTAATGCAGTAGTTCTGCTCGACAGACTTTTGCAAAGGAATATCATACCGGATACACTGACCGATCAGACATCAGCCCATGATCCGCTTATCGGGTACTGGCCGCATCAGGTTTCTTTGGAAGCGGCGAAGATTTTACGTGAGTCTAATCCCGAAAAGTACCTTGAACTTGCTTATGACTCTATGAAATTGCATGTAGAAAAAATGCTTCAACTTCAAAAAAACGGGGCGGTCACTTTTGACTATGGAAACAACTTACGCGCACGTGCACATGAAAAAGGTCTTCGGAACGCATTTGATTTTCCTGGATTCGTGCCGGCTTATATTCGTCCGCTGTTCTGCGAAGGCAAGGGCCCTTTCCGATGGGCTGCACTGAGTGGTGATCCCGGCGATATTGCAGTGACAGACGAACTAATGGTCAGATTATTTCCCGAAAATCACTCTATGCAACGCTGGTTAAAACTGGCGAAAGAAAAAATCGCATTTCAGGGATTACCAGCGCGCATCTGCTGGCTGGGACAGGGTGAGAGAGAAAAAGCCGGACTGGCATTCAACGAACTTGTTAGAACAAAAAAAGTAAATGCCCCCATTGTAATCGGGCGCGACCATCTGGACACAGGTTCCGTGGCTTCTCCGAACCGCGAAACGGAAGCCATGCTGGACGGCAGCGATGCCGTGGCAGACTGGCCCATATTGAATGCACTGGTTAATACGGCCGGCGGTGCCAGTTGGGTAAGCCTGCATCATGGTGGCGGGGTAGGTATGGGATACAGCATTCATGCGGGTATGGTGATCGTAGCTGATGGAACCGATGCGGCAGCTGCCCGTCTTTCAAGAGTGTTGCGAAATGATCCGGGGCTGGGCGTAATTCGACACGCGGATGCCGGTTACGAACTGGCTGAAAAAACCAAGGCGGATTTTAAACTCGGGTTATAATGCAGAATTTACTGCTGACCAATATCAGGCAACTTGTAAATGTCCGTGAGGATACCGGTCCGCTTTACGGAACGGAAATGGCTGAACTGCCGTCAATCGGGGATGCCTGGTTACTTATTGAAGGAAATGCCATTGCCGGATTTGGCAAAATGGATACCCTGAATGACAAGCTGCCAAATCTCCCTGAGGAACAAGTGGACTGCAGCGAAAGACTGGTCATGCCTTCCTGGTGTGATAGTCATACCCACCTGGTATTTGCGGGCAGTCGCGAAAGTGAATTTGTTGACAAAATACTTGGACTCAGCTATGAAGAAATTAATGCAAGAGGCGGAGGCATATTAAACACGGTACAAAAAATAAATGATATTTCTGAAGACGAGCTTTTCAGAATTTCCTGGAAAAGACTGGAAGAAATTTCGAAGCTGGGTACCGGAGCGGTCGAAATAAAAAGCGGCTATGGATTGTCGGTAGCCGGTGAACTGAAAATGCTTCGCGTGATCCGAAAGTTGAAAGAAAAATCTTCTGTTCAGATCAAATCAACTTTTCTCGGAGCTCATACCTACCCACTGCGATATCGTGAAGATCATGCAGCATATATTCAAATGATAAAGGAAGAAATGCTGCCCGTGATTGCAAAGGAAAAGCTGGCGGACTACATAGACGTCTTCTGTGAGAAAGGTTTTTTTAATCCGGAA
>DASSGT010000607.1:0-5543 GCA_035693345.1 Puia sp.
GATGCGGCCATATTACTGAGTGCAGGAACCGGCGTAGATGAAAAAGATGCGGTCACTAAAGAGAGTATCGGGAAATCGATGAAGGATTATACCATTTTTTTAAAAAAAGATGGTCTGAAGGGCAAACGAATCGGTATAGAAAAATCGCACCTATCCGGCAATCCGGATCTCGTTGCTCTTCTTCGCGAAGCTATGTCTGTCATGGAAAAGCAGGGCGCTGTCATGGTGGAAGTAGACGTCATGACTCCGTTAAAACTTTTAGGAACGGCCGAATATCAGGTTCTGCTATATGAATTTAAAGACGGGTTGAATAAATATCTTGGGTCGGCAAATGGAAAAGCGAAATCTCTGAAAGAACTCATTGCTTTTGATCTGGAAAATGAAAAGACAGTAATGCCTTTTTTCAAACAGGAAATCCTAAATGAAAGTGAAGCGAAGGGTGGGCTCGATAGTAAGGAATATCTTGACGCATTTTCAAAAACTACGGGATTCCGTAAAACCATAATTGATCTGATGGCCGCCAGTCAACTCGATGCTTTATCGGGCATCACGAACGGCCCTGCTTGTTGTATTGACCTGGTGAATGGAGATTATGATAACGGTCCTTCACTCTCCACGCCTGCGGCTATTACCGGATTCCCGCATATTACTGTGCCTATGGGATTATTTCACGGATTGCCCATCGGTCTTTCATTTTATGCCGGAGCATATACAGAACCTCTGCTGTTATCGCTTGCATATTCTTATGAACAGGCGTCTTTGAAAAGACAAAGTCCCAGCTTTCGCAATGTGGTAAGTGTGGAGGTGTGAGAAATGGGGGAATGGAGAAGAGGGAAATGGAAATGATAATTTGCAAATAATACTTTACAGGATTAAAAATATTCAATGAATACAGTTACGTTAGAAAGCTTTTATGTCATCGGGATTTCTGTAAGAACAACTAATGTGAATAATAAAGCATTAAAAGATATTGGTGAGTTGTTTGGAAATTTTGTTGGTCAGAATATTTTGCAAAAGATTCCAAATAAAATATCTGAAGACATCTATTGTGTATATACCGACTACGAGTCAGATTTCAACGGACCTTACACAACGATTATTGGATGTAAAGTCAGTTCATTGGAAGATATCCCAAAAGGACTCATCGGCAAATCCATTCCGGAATCAAAATATCAGGTGTACAAATCAACCGGCAAATTGAGTATCAGTCTTGCCAACACATGGGAAAGAATCTGGAATTCTGATCTTCACAGAAGATACTCTGCAGACTTCGATATTTACGGTGAAAAGGCCAGAGATTTTGAAAATGCTGAGTTGGATACTTATGTCGCCATCATTTGAACTGAGTGTTTCATTTTAAAAATAAACCCGCGCCAGGAGATGGCTTAACGGCAGAAAAAAACCTGCTTTTCCGGAGATCTTGTTCTGGCGAAAAAGCAGGTAGTAGCATGATGGAACTTAACAACTGGTTTCAGAGGGATTGGACAAAAATCAAAAACAACATCGGATGGTTTTTCATAGGCCGTTTTACGTATAAAACCGGGTCTTGGCGGAACACAGGTATATCGGAAAAAACGGGCTATTCAGAAAAAAAAGAAAAGAAGTTGATTGACATTGGACTTCGCACGGCTTTCGGTGGATATTGGAAACTCTTTATGGACGGTAATTCTCTGGATATTGGATTCTCAGGTTGCTTATTCCTGTCAATCAACTTGTATCAAATGTATAATCTTCATATTCCCAGACCAATAGCATGTTTTCTCGTTTTTCCCTATTCGGCTTTTACGGCTTCAGCCGTAGCTTTCCGATGGTCATTCCGGCTTTTCCCAAACGAACGCCGTAGTTTAACTACGTATAAATTGCCCTTCCGTATAATCCGAAATCCTTTAATTTCGTAGTTTCCCTATAGTAACTGTCACAAATATTTATCATTTTGAGATCAGTATGCCCAAGAGCATTCTTAAAATCACCGTATGAAAAAACCAGATTTAAACGGAACCATTAAAGTAATCATCGCTGACGACCATGCCCTGTTCCGGGCTGGCGTAAAAACAGCTCTGTCTGTAAAAAAAGACGTGGAGCTGATTGCTGAGGCAGACAATGGCATGCAGCTGCTGAACCTGTTGAAACACATGGAACCCGATGTCATTCTGCTTGATATTCAGATGCCTATCATGGATGGAATTGCCACCCTTCCCGAAATACGTAAAATGTATCCACATGTCAAGGTGATTATTCTTTCCATGCATAACGATCATTCCATGATTTCCAAACTCATGGAAATCGGCGCCAATTCTTACCTGACCAAAAACACCGATTCTGAAAATATTTACAACGCGATCAAGACCTGTTACGAACAGGAGTTCTATTTCAATGAGCTTACCAACAAAGCCTTGCTAACGGGCCTGCGTACACGCCGCACGGAACCCAGCCTGCCTCAGGAGGCCAATCTGACAGAAAAAGAGACAACCATTCTAAAGATGATGTGCGAGGAAAAAACGACCAAGGAGATTGCAGACCTGGTGGATATCAGTCCGCGTACCGTTGAAGCTATTCGCGACAAACTCAAAACCAAAACAGGTGCCAAGTCAATGGCCGGATTGGTTATGTATGCGGTAAAGAATGGAATAATTCAGCAGCCCTGAGATCAATATGTTCCGGTTATCCCTCGAATATGAGGGAGAAAACAATCATACGTGACTTGAGTTTATCTATTGTATTAGAGTATATCAGATTGGGATCGCGATGGTGAACATTTATGATACCATTGCTGATTTTAAGCTCCGGGGAGAGAATAAAAACGGGGAAAAAGAATTGAAACCCGATGCCTGCTTCGATACTGAAATCATATGGATTTAATTTTACCAAATCATCTGCCTTACGTGCCGTAGCGTTTGAGGAGAGGTCATATTGATAATTCACGCCCCCCAGTGTATAGAATCTGAAATTTTTCATTCGATCCGACAGGAATTTAACCTGTAAAGGGAATCCGAGTAATATCGATTCAATTTGTTTTGTCGCCGTTGTCTTTTGACCATTCGGGAAAGTCGTACTATAGGTGAGATTTTTATAAGAGAACATCAGCTGGGGAAACACAATCCTGAATTCAAAATGGGGACTTAAATTAAATGTATGCATGCCTGCCAATCCAAACCCCCCGGTATTTTCCGGATTCACTGATAATATACTATCACTCGCCAACAAATTTGCATGGGGGGTTACCTGAAAATGGGAGGTATTTACGATCAGGGCAATTCCCAGATGATAAAATTTATCATCGTGGTCGGGCAGGTTAATATTATCCCGCAATTGAGCACTGAGTTGTATTGAAAAAGTCAGGATAATAGAAACGGAGAGAATCCGGATATACCCTTTTTTATTTGGCCGTAAAAATTTTAAACTCATAAGTAACAGTCAATCAATAACTTATAGTTTTATTACATGTGCGGGCCACGTGGGGTGAACAAAATATTCGACATCAATCCGGTTTGAATCAAAATAACGACCAAAAACCTGAATAATTGCCGTTTAATCAAGGGAATAACAAAGTCTTGAGAAATCATATATTATTTATTTCCGCAATAAATGGTGCAAATACCCAGGCTCAGCTTTTTGAAATACGTTTCTTTAAATCCTGACCTATTCAGGATTTCGATGAAGGCCTTTCCCTCCGGGAAAGCATTTACAGATGCATTCAGGTATTTATAGGCATCCAGGTTCCCTGAAATCATTTTTCCAATGCGGGGTGCAATTACCCGCAGATACAGCTTGTAAAAAGGAAGAAAAAAGCCATTATTCGGTTTTGAAAATTCCAGGATGACCAGTTTGCCTCCCGGTTTTAGAATCCGGTATATCTCCGAAAGTCCTTTTTCCAGGTTCTGAAAATTGCGAACGCCGAAAGCCACGGTGGCTGCAAAAAAAGAGGCGTTAGAAAAATGGATATTTTCAGCATCGCCGGATTGCAGGCTTATTTTGCCTATGAGGTTGTTCTGTTCAACTTTTTTACGACCAAGTTCCAGCATGGCTTCCGAAATATCAATACCGATGACTTTATCGGGATGGAGTAATTTCATCAGCATGATCGGCATGTCTGCTGTACCAGTGGCCACATCCAAAACGGTTTTGGGATGAACAGTCTTCAGTTCATTAATCGCTTTTTTACGCCAGTTCTTGTCAATGCCACCACTCAGGAAACGATTGAGGAAATCATATCGGAATGCAATGCTGTTGAACATCTCTGCCACCTGTTCTTTCTTGGAGTCGGCAGACTCTTTAAACGGTACGATTTTATCGTGCTGGTATTCCGGCATGGGCTGCAAAATTAACCGGTTCATTGTTAGTTTACTATAAAAATTACGACTGCATAAACCGTTCCGGGGGGAATCATATCTTGCAGTATGGAGATCCGTTCTGCAAAGTATGTCATAAGCAGTCCTTCCTACCAGACATGTCCGGTCACCGATCTGCCCGAATATGCGTTTATCGGAAGAAGTAACGTAGGGAAGTCGTCGTTGATCAATATGATCACTGATATTGACAAGCTCGCCAAAACTTCCGCAGCGCCTGGTAAAACCCAGCTCATCAATCATTTTGCCATCGAAAGCATTGACGAGAAACGCAGCGTTTCCAAATGGTGGCTGGTCGATTTACCTGGATATGGTTTCGCAAAGGTCTCCATATCCCAACGTAAAAAATGGGAGACTATGATTGAGGACTTTCTTAAAAAACGAGAAACCCTTGCCCATGTTTTTTTATTGGTTGACAGTCGTCATGAGCCTCAGAAACTGGACCTGGATTTTGTAAATAAAATGGGAAGTTGGGAAATTCCTTTCACTCTGATATTTACAAAGTCAGATAAGGAAAACCAGCGGACTGTCGCAGCAAACGTAAAAGGATTTTTGCAGAAAATGCGTGAATCCTGGCAGTTCCTGCCCCGTCATTTCGTAACCAGTGCGGAAAAGAAATTGGGCAGGGTTGACATTCTCCGATTCATCGGAGAAATGAATGAGGACTGGAAGAAGACAGCCGGAACGAGTTAATTCACCACTTTATTTGCACAGCTGCTGCTCGCAAACGCTTCAGGTTTTGCTTTAAACGCAAAGCCCATTCCCAGAATATAACCCATGGCTTCCTTCAGCGCATCGTTACTCTTAAAATGAGGATTGGTATTGATATCTGCATGCACCTCCATGTCCACATTATACAAGGTAAACAACGGACAAAGTTCATAGGCAATTTCAATACTCTTTGCCACTTCAACCAGCATCCGCTCTTTGATGCTGTAGCGTGTTTTTGTTTTTTCATTGTGTATGAACATAAAGCCGCCATGTCCCTCACGCAAAAAAACGATTACGGTGGCAAATTCTGTTTCTGCACCTTTAACCTGAGAGTCGGTTCCGATGCAAACTTTTAAATGATAGCCATTTTTTGTTTCACGCCGGATGGCGTTTTCTACTTCGCGGGCAATTGGTAATTCAATAAGGTCGCCATTAAATTTTCGCCATAGCATATGGAAATAGGTTTTTCGAATTTAGCGAAAAAAC
>DASSGT010000608.1:0-4714 GCA_035693345.1 Puia sp.
AGTGCGGCGAGAAACAGAAGGCAGCAGAGAGCAGCTTGCCAATAGGGAAGATGAAGGGAATAAGGTCCGCTCCAGGAAATACCGAGGTGAGGCAATAAGGCAATAACCAGCAACATGAGAGGAAACTGCATCAGATAAACAGAATAAGAAATATCACCTAGCCATTGCAAAAAACGGTTACCGAGAAATCTTTTTACACGGTCCGTATTATAAGCGGCGCTGAGAACCAGTAATAAAAATATCGGGATGAAAACCAGGTCGCTGACCCCGAAATGTAAACAGGCAAAGAGCAGGGCAAACAGGGTAACGAGGATGGCATCAGACTTTAAAAAATAAAATATTTTTTTGACGTAGAACTGATATATCATTCCACCTGCTAAAAAGCCCGCAATACCCCGCAGGTATCCATAATCAAATGTCACATCCAGGTTGTATTGACTGGTGGTGCCGTTTGATTTGCTGAGTTTAAATGCAAGAAAGTAATATAGGAAAATAATCAAAGCTGAAATAACAATTGGTGCCACAATTTTATTTCGGTATAACATGAATGCAAAAAGCGGGAAGATAATATATGCTGCAAATTCAGCACTGATACTCCAGGCCGGAACATTCCAGGTATATATAGAATGAAGCCCCATCGACTGAAGCATCAGCATATGTGTGGGGATCGCACGGAGATTAAAGAATTCATCCCATTTAAAATGCGCAATGACGACCAGGATGATCGTAAGAATCAGGGTAACTATATGCAGAGGATAAACTCTTGCCAGCCTGGCCCGGATATATTTATTGAAGCTTTTTGTGTGAATATTGTATTTGAAGAATTCGCCATATACATGATAGATAATAAATCCACTCATGATAAAAAACAGGTCCACCATCAGATAACACTTGCTGAAAAATCTGCTGACGTCGCGTGGGAGAAACAACACCAATACGATTTCAAAATGAAAAATCACTACCAGTATCGCCGCAATCCCCCGCATGGGGGTAAGGTTGGTTAAAAATTGATCATTCCCGGGTAGCCTCTGTTCCTTATCTGTCAGGCCGCCATTTAGCCGGCCTTTTATTGAAATCATTTCTTTTATTTTAGGATGCAAAAGTATCCCTGACTGAAAGAAATGACTTGACTGACAGGTTCAGATTCTATACTAAAAAGCTCAGACGGGTTTATTGTTTTTTGTTTCCCTGTTTCCGTTTGTTAAAACCTGGGAATTTGTCTGAAGCAGCTTATTCACATTTTGTTTGAATAAACGGCCAATGGGCAGACTCTTATCTCCGATATATATAATATCCGCATTATAAGATTCAATTTTTTGAATGGAAACGATGAATGACCGGTGGATACGTATAAAACCGTCCCTGGGTAATGTCTCCTCGAGGGAAGAAATCAGGTGTTTTGTAATAATCGTTTTGGTGTTTGTAATGATTTTTATATAATCGCTGAATCCTTCGATATACAGAATATCATTCAAGAAGACTTTTACCATTTTACGATCTACCCTGAAATATAAACAGGAGGGAGAAGATTCTGATATCGCATCATTCAAGTGATTGACTGATTCGGGGGCATTAAAATTTGTTTGAAGAACTTTATTGACCGCTTTTAGAAATCGTTCAAAGGAAATCGGTTTTAATAGATAATCGACTGCGTCCAATTCGAATCCTTCAATGGCATATTTTCTGAAAGCGGTGGTAAAAATCACTTTGGGAGCTTTTTTTAATGTGCGTATAAAATCAGTTCCCATAATCTGTGGCATCTGGATATCCAGGAAAATCAGATCCACCGGGTATTTTTGCAGGAGTTGTAATGCCTGCACAGCATTTTCACAACTTCCCACGAGTTCCAGACTTTCCACTGAGCCTATATATTTTTTTAATATCGATAATGCCAGGGGTTCATCGTCTACGGCGAGACAGACTATTTTTTTGCTAAGCATACGCGGGGATATTTTTATTGGTTAGAATGGAATCTTCCTTAAGTGCTGGTTTATGTTTTCCCAGGAAAATTTTCATCGATACTGTAAATATTTCATTGATGGAATGGAATTGGATCAGGTGCTTTTCAGGATAAAGAATCTGTAGTCTTTTTCTGACATTCTTTAATCCGATTTTTACCCGTCCGGCATCTGATTCCACAAAAGGGTAAATATTATTGGTTAGCTTGAAATCCAGCCATTCATTTTCTGTTGAAATATGCAGGTGGATTCTGGCTTTATCCAATGTCTTACTGGCACCGTGTTTGAAACTGTTTTCAACAAAGGGTATCATCAGCAATGGCGCGATGAACAGGTTGCTGTCCGGATCGTGATGAATGTCGATGGTCATGTCCAGCCTTTCTCCATACCTTATTTTTTCAAGACCGATATAATCCAGCAACATTTTAATTTCGTTATTTAACGGAACGATGGATCTGTTTCCCTCGTTGGTCATATATAAAATCATCCCTGATAATTCATTCAAAACGGTAATTGCTTTGGGTGAATCGTCGAGCATCAGGGAATAAATATTGTTGAGCGTGTTAAAAAGGAAATGGGGGTGGACCTGTGCTTTTAAAAGTTGCAATTCCGCCTGTGAGTTTTGGTAAATCAGAATTTCATTTTCACGTTCTTTTTTGAACCAGTTCTTATAATATTTGACAGCCAGGATCAGGCTCAGCGAAACAAATGTGCCGGTGCAATGAAGATTGCTGTAAATGGAGAAGTATTCGGTTTGAAATAAGCTCAATGGTTTGACGTTCGGGATATCAAAGAAAATGGGTGAACTCCGGTCGGACCATATATACAGGTAATCATAGTAGGTGACCCAATACATAGCCACAATAAATAAACCCGTTATGATAGCAAACTTTTTGAACTTTCTTTTTTGAAAGAAGGCTGGCATGATCAGGTAGATAAATGGGTAGCAAAAAAGTATCTGCAATAAGACACGGTTTGCTGAAACACCCAATTGATAAATAATAAAATGATTCATGCCGATTTCGTCCGGACTCTGATTTCTCAATTGGGTGCATGATAAATATAAAAACCAGCACAACCAGAATATGAAGTGCCGGCTCCATCTGGCTTTGCGTTCACTGGAAAATATGAAATCATTTATCGTCATATGAGTGCCGGCGTTTCGTTTTTTCTTGTAATCGAAGCAGAGCTATTCAATTTCAAAATCATCATCAGATAGGTCGTGCCGTTTTCAGCAAAAAGATCCAGATTGCTTTTTCCCTCATATAATAACTCAATCCTTCTGATGGAGCTCATCAGTTTTGTTTCAAAAAAATCTTTTTCGGGATCTGCGCCTGTATTTCTGACACATTCCAGTTGAAAATGCAATTCCTGACCCATCGTCTTAATATTGAGTTTCATAAGAATAATCTGATTTTCATTCTTCTCCAGTGTGTCCACGCAATTTTCCATCAGAGACAAAAGCAAAAGCGGAGGAATAAACAGATCGCGGGATTCGATTTGCTGGTGATACTGAACTTTTAAGGCTTTCGGGTAAAATGTCTTTTTCAGTATCAGAAAAGTTTTTACAATTTCAAGTTCTTTTTCAAGAGGGACTCTTTCTTTTTCGCTTTCGTATAAAACATAACTTAGTAATTCCGAAAGTTTCATGAGTGTGGATGGTGAATCGGCCGACTGATTCCGGATAAGAAATAAAATATGTTGTAAGGCGTCATATAAAAATCGTGGCTGGAACCTGGTTTTTAGTAATTGAAGCTCTGTATTTATCTTCTCTCTTAACAATAACTCATTTGCTTTTTGTTCCAGATGGAAGTCTTTAAATAATTTAATAATACAGACGATAACAGTAGAAGTCAATGGGAACCCGATGCCATAACGAACAGGCAGAAACCATCTGAAACTTACCGGCAGAGATTGATAGGGAACATGTCTGGTTAACCGGGCGAATAAAATGGTTATTCCGAAGGCCAGCGAAAAATAAAGAACGGTCAGCAAACTGAGCGCCACAAAAAATGACAAATACCTCCCTTTATAAATGTATCGCGGTAGTAACACACCGAGGGCTATATATACGGCCAGTATATTAACCGGGAAATAGATCATCAATTGGAGCGAATTCAGATAGGTCTTTTGGCTGAACAGGTCCTGTGTACTTCCGGGCAGGAGGTTTACGTAAAAAAAATAAATCAAAAACGATGACCAGAAAATGATATATCTGGTGACGCGGTGTGATGCGTTGTTTGAGAATATGAAGTCATACGATTTCATATGAATATTTCTCAGTTAAAGATAAACGAAACTCCTGCCTGAAAGAGAATACGACCGTTTATTATAGTTGGGTACCGCAGTTTGAGGGCTGAATGCATTTGGTCGACGGTAAACGGGATTTAAACAGTTCGGGCCTGACATTTTCATCACCGGATCCGGTGATATATAATTATTATTAGATTTATATCCGGGACCTATAATGAGTAGTTATGCCAGATTATACTAAGATCTTATATTCGATTGAAGTCCATTCTGTAGAGGGAATTCAGGACTATTTCAGACAGGACGGCGACCCGAACGAAGTCCACGACGGTATTCCGTTATTTACAACGATGGTTGAAATGTATACCCGGACGCCAAGATTTAAAGAATGCGTAAAAGTTTTTGTAAACGCCGGGCTTATTTTTGAATACCAGTCACTGCTGGCGATATTTTTAGATGATGCGCGGAAATTAGAGGAGATCATACTCGGATCTGTCCATGTCGTG
>DASSGT010000609.1:0-2231 GCA_035693345.1 Puia sp.
AAATATCCTTGTAAAAAAACCGGAATAAAAAAGGACTTTCTGAATTGGGTTTATAACCAATCGCAAGGGCCGGTGTGAATTTATTTTTATTGGAAGCTGCTGTTCCCGCGGTTGTTTTATCGTTGATATTCGTATTTAGCAGCGAGACATTTATCTGCCAGTGTGACTTTGTAAACTCAACCATCAGATTATTCCATGCGCTCGTCCGGTTAGGCATTGGGAAAGAATTTATATTAGCAGAAAGACGAGTATATGCCAGGTCGGAAGCAAGAGAGAATGAAAAATACTCCCCTATATGGTGACTAATAGCAATGCTGCCATAGATTTCATTTTGCGTGTACCGGTCATCCAGCCCGCCTGCATTATTTAAGAAGTTCGGATCTGTGTACTTCGTAAACAGCGAGCTGTATTTAGCAGAAGCCAGGAGGGTTGTGGTATTACTTATTTTATTCAGATAACGACTTTGTATGAAAAAATTCTTGTCTTGCAGACGTTGCACAGATATATCATTAAAAAATATAATACTGCCGGGTAACCCCCTTTCTGACTGATAACCCCAAATCTTCGTTTGTAAAGTCGAACTATCTGAGAATCGGTTTACCACATTTATTTCTCCCTGGAAAGCCTGAATATCGGAATTGGTGCGGTATGCGTTTTGTGAGAACATTCCGTTCTCAATATGATAGGGATAATCTCCTTTGGCCCATGTCGCTTCCGCATTTGCACTTACCACCAGGTTTTTACCTGCAGGTAGGTAGATACCTGCGTAGGGTTGCCAAAAACCAAAGGAACCAACATTCATCCCGGCGACCCATTTGGTCTTCGAGAAATTTGTCGTATTAAAAGAGTTGCTGGTAAATGTGAGAATGGACGCTGATGAATATATTCGCGCAGGAAGGGGAATTTGTTGGGGATTTGCCTGATCCAGTTCCAGAGATTGTACAAAAGTTGCTGAGAATTTACTCAGATCAAGCTGGCCGGTTTGTGCGTCAGCTACATTTATACCGTCATAAACCAAACCTGTGTTGAGTCCCCCTAGGCTTCTGACGGAAATTGTTTTTAAACCGCCGACACCACCATAATCTTTAATCAAGACACCGGAGAAATATTTGGCCGCCTCTGCAATATTTTCAGCATTAATCTGTAGGAGCGCCTCATGGTTTAGAACCTGTACCGGTACAATAGCCGCAAATGCGTTTTGCTTTCGTTCGCCAGTTACGGTTACTTTTTGCAGTATCCTTCCGCTATCGGATTTATTTTGAGCAAAAACAAAGGTTTCCGGCATCACAAATAAACCCACGCAGATGAGGATATGCCTGAAGGCAATGCATTCTATAGTGCCTTGTATTTTTTTCTTTTTGTCCATCCATTAAAAAGATCACCAAGGTGTGGATGACGAGCGGGGAATAATGGGAGACCCGTATATACTCCGCCTGCCTTTCACCCGAAAGCGTTGCGACTAATATTTTATCTGGCAGGTCTTCTGGCTTGTTTCCTGTTTACTGCCTTCCCATCACACCTGAGGTGTGACAGTGGCTGCAGTGTAAACTTTTTCCCGGATGGTCCGGATGAAACTCACAGCTACGGGGATAGCGCCGGTATTACACCGGACTTCCCTTTTAACCCCGCACTTGCGGGGACCAGATTCTGCAAATGTAAAGCAGTGGAGGAGAAGGGCGAAGAATTTATTTTTTTGTCGGATTATTAAAACTGAGTGTCAGTCCTGCAAAATAATTGGCCGTCGCTGCAGCATTGTAATATCTGCCACCGGCGGCATTGATATCGTTGCCCAGGCTGTATTTGGCATTGAATGCGTTATCCACGCCAGTGAAAACGGTAAGATTCAATTTTTGCACGGATGTGGAATATCCGATCCTGCCACCTACCAACTGGTATGCACCGGCATATGCACTATTCGCATCATCTAAAGGTATTTTATCACTGTAATAATAGGTGAGGTGAAGGAAAATTCCAGGCCTGCTATTCAGGTCAATACCTCCCGTAAACGTATTATTTGCCACGCCTGGAAGATGTTTGCCATCATAGTTCACAGTATTTTTTTTGAAATCACCATAAGTAAAGTTATCGAGCGTATAAGAAGCCCAGAGGCGTGCACTATTAATGAGACCCATGGCGGACGGCAGTAATTGATAAGATATCTGCGATTCAATACCTTTTTGTGTTGTTGATCCTGCATTGGTAAAATAATCTGCATTGCTGGAATCCTTACG
>DASSGT010000610.1:0-4479 GCA_035693345.1 Puia sp.
CCCGTCAGATAAGTGAATCCCTTACGTATCCACTGGCCGGTATAAGGCATGTCACCGGTAGTGTAGTAATCATATCCGTTCACATTAAAAGTAAGGTTTGGGTGAACACCGGAAGAGTCGCCGGGACCTGTTGGAATATAACCCACAGATGCCGGACCCTTACCATTCGAGTCACAGGCACATTTGGAACAGATATTTCTAAACCAGGCGGAATATTGATAGTAAGTATTCGGGCATAAATTATTAATCGTGTCCAGAAAGGTAATCCCCGTTTTATACGACGAGTTGATGACCGCCATATATCCGCCTACTCCATTTACTGTGTCAGTAGCCGGATTACCCAACAATGGATTTACAGCGCCGGTATGGTCACCGATGATATCCCAGACTCCGAATACACGATGCGAATAGGTAAAGCCTGCAATATTCGGATCCGGTATCGGCCAGGTGTTCAGTGTCGTATAACCGGCTGCGCCCGTGCTCGTATTATTGGAAATATTGTAATAGTAGTCGTTCGGGGTGTTAGGGCCGAATAGATTATAGGTGTAATTATTTGAAATTTTTGATGAAGGTGCGCGGTTTTTTGCCTTACCTGACCCAAATGTACCTCCAAACTCGGATGTGATCGTGTTACTGGAAGAGTTCGGACATATCCCAAGGTTCTTAAAAATCATAACGGAATCCGTAGGAAACGTAACGGATGTAAGCGAAAGCCCTTTTGGAAAATAAGAGATTGTACCGCCACCCAGGTTAACCTGTGATCCGTATCCGCCTGAAACGGTTACCCGGTAGGTAACGACCATAATACAGGTAGCACCGAAAAAGGAAGGCTTATCATTATAAGTGATCCGCCCTCTTCTGGAAGATGTGGCGGTAGGTGCATTTTTATAACCCAGGTTGATCTGTACGTTAGATCCGGAGATTCCACCGGCATCGTCGCCTAAAGCGTCTGTAAACGTTTTGTACACTTTTCCCTCGTTTGTAAGAACGGCCAGGGATCCCGGAATATATGTGGTATTGGCTGGAACAACATCGAAGTAGGCGCAGCTGTCAGCATAGTCATTTATACCGGATCCACCGACCACAAATGTGGCACGAACCTCCAGGATGTCACCAGGTTCAATGGTTCCCCCGGTAGCTCCTTTTGTGACATTGACATAGCTTTTTCCGTAGTCGATTTTTAATTGAGCCAGGGCCGGATCAGCACAAAGTGCGATGGTTAGCAGGGTGTAAGTGATCCGCGAAAGGGTAAAATTGCGCGTATAGGTTTTCATTTGGTTTGGACTTTTCTGGATGATTAATCACCAGAATAAGGGTTAGCTGAATAAAAGTAACACCAGATCTGACCAATTCAAATCGTAAATATACTTCGTAGAGTTAGATCAATGATTAATAATGTGTTATGAGCTTAAAGCGTAAAGCGCAAGGCTTAAGGTATAAATATAAAGCATTGATTATTAAATAGTTAATAGAATGGAGATTTCGGAAAATTATTCGATAAAATGTTCTTTACAGACGTTGAATGGCGAGTTTTGGGCGTTCTGACCGGTTCGATTTTTTTTATGAATCCTGGGTTTGCAAACCGCCATTGAGAGGCATCTATTCAGGCGCTGACATTGTTCAGGTGCTGGCATTGAGGAGATGTGGATCGCGTATCGTAGATAATGACCGCTAAACGACCGGCAGGACGCGACACAAATTAGAAGACCAATAAATAGGTTTTAAGCTTTGGACTTTAGGCTTAAACAGCGAAACTTTCACCACAGGCACAGGTCCTGCTGGCATTGGGATTATTGAAATAAAAACCTTTTCCGTTCAGTCCTTCTGAAAATTCAAGCGTGGTATTAACCAGATATAAAAAGCTTTTGAGATCGGTGACCACTTTCACACCGTTATCCTCAAACTCCTGGTCCATCGGTTTTTTCTGGTTGTCAAAGTCCATTTTATAACTCAGTCCGGAACAGCCTCCTCCGATTACCGAAACACGCAGAAACAGACCTGATTTGTCCGCGATAGGAGATTCCTCCATGAGGTTCTTTACCTTCTCCTTTGCCTTATCTGAAACGTAGATCATTTGTGACTTTTTATCTATTATCAATAACAACCAAAGCCTCCGAAAGATTGAAAAATGCGGATAAAAACTCAGGTTTTTATACCGTCATGGATATGTACCATTTCGGATTGCACTTCTTCCAACGCCATCCTGACCCTCTGTATTACAAAGTCGACCTCTTCTTCCGTATTATATTTCCCCAGGCTAAAACGGATGGCATG
The DNA here is from genome assembly GCA_035693345.1 of Puia sp. Classification (GTDB taxonomy): domain Bacteria; phylum Bacteroidota; class Bacteroidia; order Chitinophagales; family Chitinophagaceae; genus Puia. Next base: position 2,275 of record DASSGT010000610.1, read on the forward strand.
ATAAGCCTCCGTATCATCGAGGCCCATGGCTTTTAATACGTGACTGGGCTCTGGTGAGGCGGAACTGCAGGCAGATCCGGACGACACAGCAACAACTTTCAGTAGATTTTTCAAAAGTGGGTTTCCAACCCCATGAGCAAATGATATATTTGTTACTGTCGGAAGTCTGTTCAATGGATATCCGTTTAATTTTGCTCCCCCCATATCCAAAACAGCCTTTTCCAGTCTATCACGTAAATGGCTAACGGATTTCGCATCCTGTCCCATTTCAGTCTGACTGAGGCTGGCAGCCTTGCCAAATCCCACAATACCCGGCACATTCAATGTTCCGCTCCGAAACCCGCGTTCCTGACCTCCTCCGTCCATTTGAGCTGTCAGTCGAACCCTCGGATTCCTTCTTCTGACATATAAAGCACCCACTCCTTTTGGACCGTATATTTTGTGAGCCGAACAGGCCAGCAGGTCAATACCATCCTCCAACACATTGACTTGTATTTTTCCAACTGCCTGCGTTGCATCTGTAAAGAATATAATCCCCTGTTGCCTGGCTATCCGGCTGATCGTTTGAATGGGTTGAATGACCCCTGTCTCATTATTAGCAAACATGACAGCAATCAGTATGGTATCCTTACGAATCGCAGATTGTAAGACCGTGGGGTCAATCAGGCCGTCAGGTTGAACAGGCAAATAACTGATTTCAGCTCCAAGCCTTTCCAGGTGACGGCAGGTATCCAGTACTGCGCGATGTTCCGTTGCTACTGTAATAATGTGCTTGCCTTTCCCCGCCATCATTTCGAAGACTCCCTTGATGGCGAGGTTGATAGATTCAGTGGCACCGGAGGTAAAAATAATTTCAGAAGGATCGGCATTCAACAGAGAGGCTATTTCCTCACGGGCAATCTTTACGGCTTCCGCTGCATGCCAGCCATACGCATGACCCTGACTGGCTGCATTCCCAAACTGATGACTGAAATATGGCAACATCGCTTCCAATACCCGCGGGTCGCAGGGCGTGGTAGCATGATAATCCATATAGACGGGCAGGTTCATATGCAAAAATACCTCTTTATGCGTAAAGCGTAAGGCGCAAAGCGTAAAGCAGGAGAATGGACTGTTTTTTAAATTCAGGCTTTACGATCAAATAACTACGCTGATAAAGATTTGTTTTTATATTGAGAAATAGGGGACCATTTGATTTGCGCTTTACGCTATGCGCTTTACGCTTTACGCTTAAAACCCATTAAATTTAGAAATGGAAAAACTGGAGCATATCGGTATCGCTGTAAAAAGTCTTTCCGATTCTATTCCGTTATTCGAAGCCTTGTTGAATACGGTCTGCTATAAAAAAGAACGGGTTGAATCGGAAGCCGTAACGACTGCTTTTTTCTCTGTGAGTAACCAGAAAATTGAACTGCTGGAGAGTACAGATCCAGACGGTATCATCGCCAGATTTATCGAAAAAAAAGGGGAAGGCATTCATCACATCGCTTTCGCGGTAGAGGACATTGAATCCGAAATAAAAAGGCTGATGAATGCCGGTTTTAAAGTACTCAATGAAAACCCGAGACCCGGTGCTGATAACAAACTGGTTTGTTTTCTGCATCCGAAAAATACCAACGGCGTCCTGATAGAATTGTGCATGGAAAAACCATAAGACCGTCTGTGTTCTGTATTAACATAGTTTTCTTCAATAACAGTTTTAACGATTAACCAAAAATTATGAACAGGGTATTCATGATCAGCCTATTTGGCTCATTGATGGTTTCCATTGCATCTGCCCAGGATGCAAATTCGTCAGCAGCTGCCCAGCCGGCTTCTCTGAAAGCTTATGACAATTACGATTTTGTTCCTGGTGAAAAAATCATATTCGCTGATGACTTTAGTGATGATCGCAAAGGAGAGTTTCCCTCTCACTGGCGCCTGGGTTATGGCCAGGGAGTCGTTGCCGAATTGGACGGTAAAAAAGTATTCGCACTTACGGAAGGTGAGAATGGCGATCGTGCCGTGGTCATAGAACCACGGATGAAAACCATGTCTGGTTATATGCCGGCAAGTTTTACTGTTGAATTTGATATGTATGTCGACGCTCATCCAAATGATGAAAATATCAATGACAACTGGGCAGGATTGAATTTTTATGGAACGGATGAAGCAATTAACACATATAACGACTTGTCCTTTTCATCCGAGCAAATGGAATTGGCG
>DASSGT010000611.1:0-10980 GCA_035693345.1 Puia sp.
AAGCGCCGTCCGGTTTTAAGGTAACCATGCCCGGGATCTTCCCGACAAGCTCCAGTGTTTTTTCTCTTCTTCGGGTAAATTCCTCTACCATCAAATAACTGGGTTTCAGATCGGAAACCAATGCTGTTACCGCTGCTTTCTGCGTGATGGAATTCGTGGCACTGGTGAATTGACCCTGCAGTTTTTCGCATGCTTTGGCAATTTCAACAGGTGCCGCAATATATCCCAGTCTCCATCCGGTCATGGCGAAACCTTTGCTGAGTCCGTTTACTATGATGATCCTGTTTTTCAGATCAGAAAACTGTGCGATGCTTTCGTGCTTTCCCACATAATTGATATATTCATAAATTTCATCTGAAATGATCGCGATCTGCGGATGCTTTCTGAAAACCACTGCCAGTGCCTCGAGTTCCTTTTTACTGTATACCGCTCCGGAAGGGTTGCATGGAGAAGAAAATAAAAATACTTTTGTTTTAGGAGTGATGGCGGCTTCCAGTTGCGCCGGCGTTACCTTAAATCCGGATTCCAGACTGGTATGCACTTCTACTACCTTTCCCCGTGCAATTTTTACAAGCTCAGAATAAGTCACCCAGTATGGTGTCGGGATGATCACTTCATCCCCATCATCCACCAGAGCCAGAATCACATTAGCAAGACTTTGTTTAGCACCGGTTGATGATACAATCTCTTCCGGTTTATAATCCAGATTGTTATCTCTCTTCAGTTTTTCGCAGATTGCCTGGCGCAGGTCCAGAAAACCAGGTACCGGAGTGTAATGACTCCAGTTATCGTCAATTGCCTTCTTGGCAGAATCTTTAATATGTTGCGGCGTATCAAAGTCCGGTTCACCCAGACTCAGATCGATGATATCAATTCCGTTGGCACGCAGCTCGCGGCCCAGTTTAGCCATTTTCAGGGTTTCAGGTTCGGCGAAGCGGGATAAAATAGAAGATAGTTGCATATTGTTTATTTGCGGCCGCGAAGGTACGATATTTATAAAAATGGATTCTACATTATACCGCTGCTCCGGTTCCCGGTATTTAATTTAATGGGGTCCATTTCAATTGGAACCGGTTGGGATTCACCGAATCAGTAAGTCCGTAAAATCCCTGGAGATAAATATAATAGTTCACGAGACTGTCTATCTGGATATCTCCCAATGGAACATATTGGGTTGTATCTGAATTGGGGTTCTGGCTGCCCGTAAATGCAAAAGCACTGTAGTTCCCGCTGCGGATCAAATGAAATGGATAATTAGAAGGATTATTATTAAATCCGACAAAGGAAATGGCAGGAATAACAACCGTATCAGCTGCATAGGGATTATCTTTTCTATTATTGATCAGTTTAAGTCCCCAGGTCGTATCGCCGGGTGAAAAATTCATAAAACGGTAATTGGTGAAGGTATCATTACGAAAGGATGGATTGTCCTGCAGGATGATCAGGCTGACAGAATTATTATCCAGGGAATCAAAAAAGAAAATGCTATAATAAGCCCCCTGACGAAATGCAGCATTCCCACTGATATTTGCACTGGTATCCTGAGCCAGGAATATATTCATTAAACTGACCTGTGAAATCGTCGTATCATACGGATTTCCAGGATATCCGGTGGTTTCTCCAAATGAAAGCGAATTTGGAAATAAATATTTCCCGTTGAGGGTCAGATTGATAGCTCCGACATTATAAGCCACATGGGTTAGCCCTACAAATGACTTATTTGAGTTGATATTCGAAGTTTTGTTGCATGAAAACAGGCTCAGGATAATAAAATGGAAGCTGAGGGTTTTGAGCCTGCCGGACAGGGTAACGCTGCTAAACTTGTTCAAAATCATGAATTCCTGCGGATTATTTTGATTTTACCTTTTTTCGAAGCATGAAAGTAGTAAAACAAGGCTTCTAATCCAGCGTCTTAACATTTTAGTTATCAATTGGAAAACCTATCTTTGCCGCCTTAAAAAAACCGAAAACCAATGAGAGCGCTGGTTAGCATATTTGCAGGCTTACTGATTGTCATTTCCCTTTACCAACTGTCTTTTACCTGGTTTGTGAATAAACACGAATCTGCGATGACGCAGAAGGCCGAAAGATTCATCAAAAATAATTATCCGGCAGCAACTGTGAAATATCCGGGAGATAAAGAAACCCAGGTTTTATATCAGGACAGTTTGAATCAGCTGGAACGTGCACGCCTGCAGAAGCTGCTTGATTCCACGAAAGACACTAAAATTACCTGGTGGGGTACTACCTATCAGAAATCCAAGGAAAGTGAATTGCTACTGGGACTGGATTTACAGGGTGGTATCAATGTAACCCTGGATATCGAATTGGAAGGATTGATCAAGGGCCTGGCCAATAATCCACGGGATGCAAGCCTGGTAAAAGCCATACAATTAGCTGATCAGAAAAAATTAACTAACGGTGGTGCCAACTTCATTGATCTGTTTGCCCAGGCTTTCGGAGAAGTGAATCCGGGTGTAAAACTCGCTCCCCTGTTTGCAAATTCCAACAGGAACAAACTGAAATTTGAATCATCAGACGGTGAAGTCATTCGATACCTCCATGATCAGGCATCTGCCGGCATGAAACAAACTTTCCAGGTACTTACCAAACGTATCGACAAATTCGGAGTATCCCAGCCGAATATTCAGCTGGATGAAAATAAAGGCATCATCAGTGTGGAACTTGCTGGTGCGACTGACCCGGATCGCGTTCGAAAATATCTGCAGTCTTCAGCTAATCTACAATTCTGGGAAGTCTATAATATTTCAGAATTGTCAAATGCATTTCAAAATGCTGATAAAATTCTCCAGAAATATCTGAACGGAGTAAAAGACTCTTCTCTGCTGGCAAAACAGGATTCAACGGCAGACAGTTCCGCGAACGCACTCAACCGGAATCCTCTGGTGCGCGTCATGCATTTTATACAGCCTACCCAGGATGCCAAGGGACAGGTTCGCTATGCATCTGCGATTGCCAGTCCTCTTCTGAAAGACACATCAGCCATAAATAGTTATCTGAGTATTCCCGCTGTCCGCAACCAGTTCCCGGGTAACCTGAAATTCTTATGGGGCAAACAGGAAACTGATGATAACGGTAAAGCCTATCCATACCTGGAACTCTATGCCATCAAAACAATTCCCGGAAGTGACAAAGCGAAACTGGAAGGCGAAGTCGTAACCGATGCACGCCAGGATTATGATCCGGTGAGCGGTGGTGTTGTGGTTGAAATGAGCATGAATAAACACGGTGCCGACGTATGGGCCAAAATGACGACAGACAATGTAGGTCTTCCAATTGCCATCACACTCGATGACGTTGTTTATTCTGCTCCCTATGTAAACGGTCCGATTACCGGCGGCAATTCCCAGATTTCGATGGGAAATAAAAATACCGGACAAAGTGTAAAAGAAGCAAATGACATCGCTAACATATTAAAAAGTGGTAAACTGAATGCTCCTGCAAGAATCGTTCAGGAACAGGTTGTGGGACCTACTCTTGGTAAGGCGGCCGTTAAGGGCGGCGCTCTCGCATTCGGCATTTCTTTCCTGGTGATCTTCACCCTTATGCTGGTCTATTATAATACAGCAGGCTGGGTTGCAAATATTGCACTGATATTAAACCTGTTATTTACGATTGGTATTCTGAGCGCCATGCACGCGACACTCACAGCGCCGGGTATTGCCGGTCTTGTTCTGACGATCGGTATGGCCGTGGATACGAACGTAATTATATTTGAAAGAATTAAAGAAGAACTGACGCGAGGGAAAAGTTACCAGCTCGCAGTGAATGACGGATACCGGCGTTCACTCGCACCGGTATTGGATGCTCACGTTACCACCTTTCTGACAGCAGCTATCCTCGCCTATTTCGGTCTTGGACCCGTACTTGGATTTGCCACCACGCAGATGCTGGGTATCTCTCTTTCACTTTTCTGCGGAATCCTGGTATCCAGACTGGTTACTGATTTTTACACCAACAAGAACAGACATTTTAAATACTTCACACCGATTTCGCAAAAGGTGTTCCGGCATGCAAATTTTAAATTCATTGAGTATCGAAAGTATACTTATATGATTTCCGGCCTTGTGCTGATACTTGGCGTTGCTGCTTATTTCCATGGTTTCCAGAAAGGTGTTGAGTTTTCCGGTGGAAGAAGTTATATCGTCAATTTCCACAAACCTTTAAATGAACAGGAAGTAAAGGATGCGCTGAATGTACAATGGGGAAAATACCCCGAAGTAAAAACATACGGATCCAATCAGCAATTTGAAATTACAACTGATTACCTGGTAAACAGAGAGGGCTCCGCTGCCGATTCCATCGTTGCGAATAAGATGTATGTCGGTCTGCAGAAATTTTTACCGGCCGGAACCAGTGCTCAGGAATTTACACAGACCAATAAATATATACAGCAGTCAAAGAAAGTAGGCGCTTCGATTTCAGACGACCTGAAAGCCGGCGCTGTGAAGGCTACGATCTTCGCGCTGCTCGCGATCTTTATTTATATATTTGTCCGGTTTCGTGACTGGAGATATTCCCTGGGTACTATCATCTCCCTCCTGCATGACGTTTTGGTTGTATTGGCGGTATTTTCTTTCCTGCCTGCGGTAGTGCCGTTTCCGCTTGAAATTGATCAGCACTTCATTGCAGCAGTCCTTACGGTGATCGGATTTTCAATGAACGATACGGTGATCGTTTTTGACCGTATTCGTGAAGACAGCCGAACATTGCGCGGAAAGACAAAAGCAGAGATCATTAATAAGGCGGTGAACGAAACACTGCCCAGGACGATTATGACCTCACTCACCGTTTTCCTTACCATTCTTATTCTCTTCCTGGTAGGCGGCGAAGTTACCAAGGGATTCGCGTTTGCAATGCTGATCGGTGTAATCACCGGAACCTATTCATCCATTTTCGTTGCTGCTCCGATACTGATCGATATGGCAAGAAAAAAACCATTGGGTGCCGCAGATGCTGATTCTCTGAAACCGGTTTTAAAGAAACAGAACATAGCTTTAAAGCCTAATGCTTAAAGCGTAAAGCACAAAGCGTAAAGCTTTCTTTTATAAACTCATAATAAGTAAAAACCTCCTGAAAAATTCAGGAGGTTTTCTATTTATTCAGAGATTACACTCTAATGCTTTGCGCTTTACGTTTTACGCTTTACGCTTTGCGCTTTGCGCTTTAAGCTCTCCGATGATGCACCGGTCTTCTGTGACCATGGTGATGACCATTGTAACTATAGTGACGATGATAGTGCCTGTAACGCGAATGGGCATGATAATAACCATGCCGATGGTGCATTGGTGGTCTCGGTGGATGGTGCACGCCGTGACGCGGAGGCAACGGAGGCCGGGGCGGCTGACTAAAGGCGATAAACGAACTGAATATCAGCAACGCTAATACGGATACTGTTTTCATAATGACGGATTTTGATTTAAAACTGTTTTCATGCATTTACTCTAACGTCCCAAAGCCCCTCTCTATTTCTTATTTTCCTTATATCTTTTATCCGCAGTACCATCTTTCTTTGTATGAACGGTTGCCGGAGGAGTTTTGGTGGCTTCTTTATTTGCTTTATAACGCATGTCTGCTGATCCGTCTTTTTTTGTTGGTCCCGCAGCTGTTGTTTTAGGAGCCACTGCTGTAGTTGCTGTTTTGGGAGTGGCTGTCGTAGATTTGGAGGCCGTTGCAGTCGTAGCAGGCTTCTTGGCTTTGGCCGGAGGAGTCTGAGCCGGTGTAGCCTGAGCATGGGAATAAAGATTTATACTTGTCAAAAGGATAAAGGCAATAAAGATCTTTTTCATATTGGCGTTTTTTGTGATGAGCTAATGTAAAAAATCAGTCATGAATGCCCAAATCAAATTGTCCCCGAATCCTCTTTTCAGCCTGAGATTCAACTCTTTAACTGCTGCTTAACCATTTTTGTAATTTTATAGGACACAAACTATCTCAATTTTGCGTTTCCCATTTTTTTTATCCATGAGGTCTTCGATGTTGAAATGGCTGGTTTTGTCAGCCACGGTGTTAATCGGACTTATCGTAATCGTGCAATTATATTGGCTCACGAAGGTTTATTCGTTTGAACAAAAGCAGTTTAACAATAATGTCGTAAAAAGTCTTCGTGCGGTTTTTGAAGACCTGGAAATGAATGACAATCCCAATCAGCCCCTGCAGCAGCTTATTCATAATCCGGCCAACGATTACTATTTATTCAAAGCTGATACGATTCCCGAACAAGACTCTCTTACCTATTATATCAGAAAGGAATTCAGCGATTTTGATGTATTGACGGATGTAAAGCTGGGTGCTTTTAGCAGCAATACCAGAAAATATGTTTACGAGGACTATATTCCCACCACCGCATCGGGTTTTCATGTTACCCCTGCCCTGGGCTTACCGGTTTATTCGCAGGATTATGATCATATTTTACTTTATTTCCCGCATCGTTCCCAATACATCCTTGGGGAAATGAATTTCTGGATTATCAGCAGCGTCGCATTATTTCTGGCACTGATCGGCCTTGCGATCAGTCTTTTTTACTTCTACCGCCAGAAATTCCTGGCAGAAGTACAGAAGGACTTCGTAAACAATTTCACACACGAATTCAAAACACCGCTCGCAGTCATCCGAATTGCATCTGATGTGCTGGCACAGAACGATATTACAGAAAAGCCGGAACGATTAAAACGCTATTCTTCTATTATTCAGAACCAGACCACTCACCTGCAAAACCAGGTTGAGAAACTGCTGAAGTCAGCTTCGGCGGAAAATAAAAAATTCCCGATCGATAAAGAAAATGTAAAACCTGCCCGGCTTATTGAACAGGCGCTAAATAAACTTCAGCCCCTGATTGAACAAAAGCAGGCACGTGTGGATCTGAAAGTTGACAATTACGAAACGAATATACAGGCTGACGAAGGTCATCTCGAGCTGGCTATCATTAATATACTGGAGAACGCATTGAAATATTCCAATGCACCCCATATCATAGTAGAAACCGGCAAAGAAGAGTCTGATTATTTTATCTCTGTGAAGGACAACGGGATTGGAATTGAAAAAAAATATATTAAAGATATATTCAAAAAGTTTTACCGTGTTCCGACAGGGAATGTGCATGATGTGAAGGGTTTCGGTCTCGGATTAAATTTTGTAAAACGAATTATTGACGGGCATGACGGGAAAATCAGGGTAAAAAGTTTACCGGGTATTGGAACCGAATTCCGTTTACTCATTCCTTTTTAACGATTTATAAAACCTGGAAATACTAAATGAATACAAAATCTAAAGTCTTACTGGCAGAAGATGACCTGTCCCTGGGTTATGTCATTAAAGACAATCTGTTAGATGCAGGATACGAAGTAGTATTGTGTGCCGACGGACAATCTGCCATTGATAAATTCACCAAAGAAAATTTTGATATCTGTCTGTTGGATGTCATGATGCCCAACAAAGATGGATTCGCTGTCGCAAAGAAGATCCGCCAGCAGACGGATCAGGTTCCCATCCTTTTTATTACTGCCAAATCGCTGGAGGAGGACCGCATACACGGCTTTGAAGTAGGTGCAGATGATTATATCACTAAGCCTTTCAGCATGCAGGAGCTGCTGCTACGCATAGACGTTTTCCTGCGCAGAACAAAAAAAATGTATTCCGAAAAAGCATTAAGCTTTCAGATCGGCAAAATGAATTTCTCCTTTAATGATCTGAAATTATCTATCGGAGGAACCGCTTATAACATGACTCAGAAGGAAGCGGAACTGCTCTTATTCTTATGCGAACACCCGAATCGAATATTGAAGAGAGAAGAAGTACTACTGCATGTATGGGGAAAAGATGATTACTTCCTGGGAAGAAGCATGGATGTTTTTATTACCAAACTCAGAAAATATTTCAGGAGCGATACCACAGTGCATATTGAAACCATTCATGGTATGGGATTCCGTTTAAATGCATCCGTTCATTGATCCTGTCTTCAATGATTTATTCATACATCTTATATGTCACTAAAACCCTTCGTACTCGTTTTTGCAACCCTTTGCGTGAACCTGACCTTCGGACAAGTTCACACCGATACCCTCAGAATCAGACTGGACAGTGCAGAAAAATTATTCCTTAGCGGAAATTTTATTCTTCTGGCCCAGAAATATAATATCCAGGTACAAAAAGCACTGGAAATTCAGGCAAGGCTTTATCCCAATCCCAACCTTTCCTTTTACTATAGTTTATATAATACCCAAACTAAGAAATTCTTTCCGGTGGGCATGGGAACCAGCGGCGGAGAGTTATCGGGACAGATTTCACAACTTATTTATCTGGCCGGACAAAGAAATAAACAGGTCAGAATTACGGAAGCAAATACCAGAATTGCAGAATACCAGTTCTATGATTTGATCCGCACATTAAAATATACGCTTCGAACCGATTTTTATAATATCTATTTCCTTCTTCATTCTGCGGCTGTGTATGATGAAGAAATAAAGTCATTGCAGCAGGTAGTGAATGCTTTTGAAGAACAGGAAGGCAAAGGATATATTGCCGAGAAGGAAGTCATCCGTATCAAGGCACAACTTTATACGCTGCTGGGCGAATATAACAGTCTCATCGGTCAGATCAATGATGAAGAGAGTGAACTGAGACTCGTATTGCAGATAAAGGGTTCTTTTATAAGTCCCGAATTGGATTCCGCAAAAATGGGGACATTCAGTCCTTCAACATTTTCCCTTGCAACTCTGCTGGACTCGGCATATAAAAACAGATCTGACTTATTAATGGCCAGAACAACCGTGGAAGCCAGCAAGCTCAATTATAATTACCAGAAATCACTGGCTGTACCTAATCTCACCCTCGCATTGGCCTACGATCAGCAGGGTAGCTATATCAATAATCTGACAAGCCTGGGCGCAGCCATAGACCTTCCCGTCTTCAACCGGAACAAAGGAAATATTCTGGCGGCAAAAATTACAACAGATGCAAACACTGCCCTGCAGCAAAATACAGAGGCAACTGTTCAGGAAAATGTATCACACGCCTTGGAAAAAGCTTTTGCCAATGATAAAATGTACCGCAACATCGATCCAAAATTTCTAAAAGATTTTGATCACATGTTACATGAAGTACTCATCAACTACGAAAAAAGGAATCTAACTCTCTTGGACTTCCTGGATTTTTATTCATCATACAAAGACAATATTCTCTCTTCGAATAACATACAATTCAACCGGATCAGTGCATTTGAAGACATAAATTATTATACCGGTACCGAATTCTATCAACCTTAATATCCAGTTATATATGCATTCCCGATTCAATATACAAACCGTTTCTCTGGCCATGCTGATTATGCTGGCCATATCTTCCTGTCATGATAAACCTGAACCGGCGGAGGAGAAAAAGGGATATGTACTACCCGATTCACTTTTAAAAACTATTGAAATTGACAGTGTGACCAGTTCGCGCGTTATGAATACACTAACCCTGACGGGAAAGGTTGATTTCAACGGAGATAATGTGATAAAGATATTTCCTACTATCAGCGGACAGGTTTCTGAAATCAAAGTCATGCCAGGTGACTATGTAAAACAAGGCCAGGTACTCGCAGTCATCAGGAGCTCTGATATGGCCGGTTATAGTAATGACTTTGTGAATGCCCGATCGAACCTGGAAATCGCGAAGAAAACCATGGAGGCGACAAATGACATGTACAAAAGCGGGCTTGCTTCTCAAAAAGATCAACTGGCGGCGCAGGAAGGCTACTACCAGGCAGAATCCGCGTTTGAAAAAGCAAAAAGGGTGATCAATCTGAATGGTGGAAGTATGAATGGTGAATATACATTGAAGTCGCCCATTGACGGATTTGTAGTAGACCGGCAGGTGAATAATAACATGATGATCCGTTCCGATAATTCAACGGCCTTATTCACAATATCAGATCTGAAGAATGTTTGGGTGATGGCAAATGTGTACGAATCGAATATCTCAAATGTAAAGATGGGCGACAGTGTCAATATAACAACTCTTTCATATCCCGGTAAAATTTTCCGTGGACGGATCGACAAGGTCATGAATGTTCTCGACCCCTCTAACAAAGTCATGAAACTCCGGATCGTGTTGGCAAATCCGGGTTACCTGCTCAAACCCGAGATGTTTGCCAGCGTGGTTGTAAACACAACTGAAAATAAAAACATGGTCAGCATACGTTCACGTGCGCTGATCTTTGACCATAGCCAATATTATGTGCTGGTGTATAAATCCCCCTCAGATATTTCCATTCGTCCCGTAGAGGTTCAAAATACTGTTGGAGATCGCACATTTATCACCGGCGGATTGTCCGAAGGCGAACGCCTGATCGGTACAGAAGCACTTTTAATTTACCAGGAACTGAATAGTTAGACTAAATCGCTTTTGATGAACAAGACACTGAGAACTATCCTGGCCTTTTCGCTAAAAAATAAATACTTCATTTATTTCGCCACGATCATTCTGGTTATCTATGGAGTTATCACTTTTGTCAATATGCCGATCGAGGCATTCCCGGATGTTACCAATACAGAGATCACAGTCATAACACAATGGCCCGGCAGAAGTGCGGAAGAAGTAGAAAAATTTGTGACTATTCCGCTCGAAATTGCACTGAATCCGGTAAACCGGAAAACAAGCCTACGCTCTACCAGCATCTTCGGTCTCTCGGTAGTGAAACTGATATTTGAGGATGACGTACAGGACACTTATGCGCGTACCCAGGTAAACACCATGATTCAGAATGTGGAGTTGCCTGATAATATTCAGCCGCAGGTACAGCCCCCGACGGGTCCTACAGGTGAAATTTTTCGTTACACATTGGTGAGCTCTTTCCGGGATCCGAGGGAATTGAAAACCTTACAGGACTGGACAGTAGACCGAGAATTACGTTCCGTTCCGGGAATTGCGGATATCGTAAGTTTTGGTGGCACAGTAAAATCTTACGAAATCCAGTTA
>DASSGT010000612.1:0-4595 GCA_035693345.1 Puia sp.
AGGCCCGAAATCATGTTCCATTATTTAATGGAAATAAACAGATTAAACGTTCAGTTCTGTCATATCGTATTTCACAAGATCACAACAGTCGTTCTGCATTTAACGAAACACTCATAGAAAACTGCGAATGAGGAACTGAAAAAAAATTACCGTTCCAATTTAGCATAGGCCCTTACCGGAAATGTACCAACTCCTTTAAATTTTGGCGGGACCGCGTTGAACCGGTATCCAAAAGCAGGCAGCTCGCCGAGATTGCACAAATGTTCAACTATTAAAATATCAGCACTCAGTAAGATTGTATGAACCGGACGGGACCGGATGCGTGTATCATCGATATTATGGCTGTCAATACCCACCAGCCTTGCCTGACTTTCCTTCAAATATTCACCAGCTTCAGCGGTCAGAAAAGGATGTCCTTCAAAATATCCCGGCGTATTCCAATTTCTAGCCCAATCGGTATAAACAAGAACGGCTTTATTCCTGATCTCTTTGTCAATAAAGAATTCGGGACCCACAGCCATAACCCCTCTGGCATCTATGGTGATGGCTTCCAAATCAGCAAACTGTTCCAGACCTACTTCCGAAAGATCACTTCCATGCTCGAAACGATGAAAAGGACAATCAATATAAGTTCCGGTATTGGTTACCATCTCTATTTTTCCGATTTGGAATGTCGTGCCCTCATCATAGTTTGCCTTTGATTGTTCCCGGCTCATATAGTCACAGATTAACGGTGCAGGTAGTCCTTTATAAGTAATCAGTCCGTCAAATATTGTATGGCTGAGATCGATGTATTGTGGCATTATTCAAAATGAATGGTCTTAAGATATGATTTTTTTAAAAGAATGCAATCTGAGCGCTGTAATTGGTGCAATATATAATACCTATCACAATAATTTTTTCACCGATATGAAAAACAGAAAGAACGATTTACAAATCACCTGAATGAATTACTTTCATTTTATGAACCAAACTGCTAACAGAATATTGCTGTCGCTCATGATGCTAACAGGGTTTATTGTATCAGACGCGCAGACATACATTTCCCTGGCTCCCAGCATTTCCAACCAGGCAGGATCATTTGCAGATAAAATAAATCTTGGCCTGGAGGTCGGGCGACAATGGGATGTATTTAGTGTGGGAGTTGTCGTTGCGAAGAATAGTCTTCAAAAAGCAGTCGGCCGGGATACGACTACGTATTTTGAATTGAGACCCAATCTGAACGTATTTCAGCAGGGGAAATTTACAAATACATTTACAGCCGGTATAGGCTATATAATAAATGCAAAGGAAAATCTTCTCACGGAGTTGACTTATGGAATTGAATATGCTTATAGTCCCCAAATCCATTTTAATGTTTATTTTGGACAATATTATTATAGTGGAAGATATTCCGACAGCAATTCGACTTTTTTTGGAATTTCCTGCATGTATTATTTCTCACCCAACAATTCAAAACCGTTAATTAGAAACGGCAACCAGCAGTAATAACCCGGGCGCAGATTTTTTTTACCATCTTTCAACGACCAGTTTTTGTGTACCGACGACTTTATTGTTTTCATCGAGGATGCTTACATAATAAAATCCCTGCGCTGTGGAACCGGAAATACGAACCACTTCTGTTTGCGTGCTTCCGATGATTGTTGCCTTTTGTTTCAATACTGTATTTCCAAGTACGCTGGCCAGCTGAATCGTATAGTTGCCAGGCTTTAATCCATTGAACTGAACACTGACTTCATCATTCATGACCGGATTCGGAAAAACCCTGAACTGGCTTAATTTATCCGGTGCTTTCGTAATAAATAAATTGGGATTTGCCGCCGTTTTTGAATGTAATACATTGCTGTTAGCCAGATCTGCACTTCCAAATGACTCATGAGTGCCTGAAGAAGGAGTAGCGACCCAGTTTTCCGGATCCACTGTAAAATAACCATCCGCATAGAGGGAACTGCTTATAAGAATTTTTCCATCCTCATTAACGGCAACGCCGCTTGTAGTGAATTTGGCCGGCAACGCTGAAATGGTTGCGAGATATGTCGTTTTCCTGGTTGCTATGTCCACTTTAAAAACCCTGTTGCTGCCGGTAACCAGCAGCAGGCTGCCAGCATCATCAGCAACCAGATCACCACCGGAATTGGCACAGGGATTATTTCGAATGGACATATCCTTGTTGAGCGGATCATCCTGCAATTCACCAAGATCCGTAAGTACCGGAGCACCATTTGTTGAAAAACGAATCAGGTGATTCCCGTCATTCGTAATAGTATATCCAAAATCATCCGGCGCGATCACCATGCGATTAATGGGACCAGCGGTCTTAAAATCATATTTACCTGCTTTACTGAAGAATTGATCTGAAAACGCAACCACGTCCATAGTATTCAGATCTATATAACGAAGCTGGTCGATACTCATGGGTGCATAATAAAGCCGGTTGGACTTCCTGTCATAGGCAATGGCCGCTACACTACTGCTCAGAGCAGGTTGCGGACTAAAACTGGCCAGTGTACCATTTGTTGAATTGGTAACCTTTTTATTTGCATATTCCCTGAAAGCGGCAAAATCAAACAGATCCTGATCCTTGTCCTGTACATTCAATAAAATATTGCTGAACTGACCCGTCCGGGTATCCAGTTTACGCAATGCAATCCATTCACTGCCTCCTTTATTCACGGCAGTAACTGCATAGGCAAAATGATCATTCTGGCTTCGGGCGGAATTAAAAAGCAGGGGCATCGTCATGAATGCCAACCTCCAAAAAAAGCTCTTTCTCATAACAGTCTGATTTAGGAAAGGTAACAAATAAAAATGTTACAATCAACTGATTTACAAGGGATGAAATGGGATTTAGCTACTATGACAGTAGAACGTGTTTTAGTGAAGGATTATTGGGTACAGCAGGGGCGATCTGAAAATAATACAATTTAAGGGAAATTTTCCCTCTTCAAATTTAGTGTTTTGTTTTACAATATCAAAAAGAATGTAACACTCTGCCATCCGTGATTCGCCAGCTTCTTTTCTTCAAAAATCCTTTTGCCTGTGCGAGGGAATTCAGGTTTCTCCGGATACAGATTAATGTCAGGAAATAAACGCAATGCAATCCATCTCCACCAGAGAATTTCCGGGTACTCCTCCTTTTGCAACGGCTACTGTTGTGCGTACCGGTGGTTTGTCCCCGAAGCGGCCACGGTATACTGCATTCATACCATCGTAATCGGCGATATCATTCAGGAAAACGCTGACCTTCAAAACGTTTTTCATGGACGAACCCGCTTTAACCAATTCTTTCTCGAGTTCCTGCAACACTGTTTCGGTATGTGCCTTAATATCTCCGGCATAGTGGGCTCCTTTACCTGCAACGAATACCAGGTTGGCAAATGTTGTGGAGCCTGAAAATAAAGGAACCTCCTGGTCCATCACAATTCCGGAAACTTCTTTCCTGTTTTCATCTCTGGTTGTTTTTGCGATCGCCATGGAGCGAAGGCCTACAAATCCCAATACAGATAAACTGATTTTTTTTAACATTGACCTTCTTTCTGATTTCATGTTGAGATATTTTGATAAATAAATGATTTCTTTTTGCTCACATCTATACAGACTCAGGTAGACAAAGGAGGGCCGGCTGGAACAAAAATCGGATTGTGTTCATCCTTATAAGAATATCTGCTCGCCGAAAATCTGACAGTTCCGTATTCAACCATATAAACGGTTCCGGTTATGGAATCTCCTGCCACTTTACCAGTGAAAGTAAAATTGATCCTGTTTTCTATTTCGCCTTCCTGGGTTTTTATTTTTATAATATCGCTTTCGATGGTGCCTGAAATATTCTGCGTCGCAAATTTTCCCGAATGGATTCCCTGTATCCAGTTTTGATCCTGTTCAAGGATCCATGCATACTGTGATTTGCTTGTAAAATACTCTATGAAAACATTCCATCTGCCGGCTATATTGAAGGATGCTTTCGCAATAGCAGGCTTCGGTGACCTCGTTTTCGAAAGCACTTCATAAATTCTCTCTGAGACAATTTTATCTTCCCCCGGCTGCATTTGTCCTGCGTTAATCCTTATGGAAGTCAATACGGGTTCTCCGGTCACTGGTTTCATTTTTTCGATCGCCACTGCGATTCTGGGTTTATTTCGGCCCAGTTCTTCAGAAATATCTTCGGCTGTTACATGTAATTGCAGGGGATCCCAGGAGATGAGTAGCACTGGTGTATTATTATTGAGCGAATCGGGCTGTCTGACAAGGGTTTTTACACCGTTGATGACAGAAACCTTTTTTGATACTGTATCCAGATAAGATATCCATGTTGCCCACTGCGCTTTATGGTCCATGGTTACCCACGCTTCGATAGCCGCCAGTGCGCCGATCATTTCTTCGCGGCCGACTTTATTATCCCTTCCGGGACCATGATGTGGTGAACCTGCCTGCCAGGCCGATTGCAATATATCTTTTTGTCCCAGCAGGATTCCGGAACATTGTGGTCCGCATAAGGCTTTGCCACCACTGTAAGCTACCACGCTGGCACCTTTTTCGAGATGAACACATGGAACGGTCAGATCTTCTGCCGCGGCATCCACCAGGAAAGGAATATT